>JAYRPK010000330.1:0-2004 GCA_041911195.1 Novosphingobium sp.
GCCCTCGTCGTCCGCTTCCCCGGCTTCGCCTTCGTGATCTTCGATCAGGGGCTGCAGCGCCTCGAACAGGTCGCCCAGGCCTTCGCCGTGTTCGGCAGAAAAGGCCACCGGCTCACCCAGCCCGAGCGAATAGGCTTCCAGCAGGCCGGAATCGCCCGCCTTGCCCTCGGCCTTGTTGGCGACCAGCACCACCGGCACCGAGGAACCATGCAGCCAGCGCGCAATCTCCTCGTCGAGCGGGGTGATCCCGGCGCGGGCATCGATGACGAACAGCGCCACCGCCGCGCCTTCCAGCGCCGCCTCGGTCTGCATGCGCATCCGGCCGGGCAGGCTGGCCTCGTCCTCGTCCTCCCAGCCGGCGGTATCGACGATCGTGAAATCGAGGCCCAGCAGGTGCGCTTCGCCAAAGCGGCGGTCGCGCGTTACGCCGGGCTGGTCGTCGACCAGGGCCAGCTTCTTGCCGACCAGCCGGTTGAACAGCGTGGACTTGCCGACGTTGGGACGCCCGATGATGATGACCTGGGGAAGCATTTCACCCGGCAAGTGGCTGTTTGCCGGGCGCTTGGCAAGCCAAACGGCAAAAAGTTGCCGGTTTGGTAACCATTGCCTGCAGGAAAATATTGACCATCGCGCAACTATTGCCTCGGGAATGTCCCTAAGACATGCCGCCCTTGCCCTTGCCGCGATCGCCCTGTTTTCCGGGCCGGCCGTGGCGGACGCCTTCGTCAATCCGGATACGAATTCCGGCGGCAGCAGCCAGGCCGGGGACGATTATCTCCAGTGCGTTCCCTATGCCCGGCAACTGACCGGCATCCGGATCTACGGCGATGCGCATACCTGGTGGGGCCAGGCCGAAGGCCGCTATGCCAGGGGCAGCACGCCGCGCGTCGGCGCGGTGATGGCGATCCACCCGCACGGCAATTCCAGGCTGGGGCATGTCGCGGCGGTCAGCCGGATCATCGATTCGCGCACCATCCTGATCAGCCACGCCAACTGGTCGCCGATCAACGGTCGGCGCGGGCAGATCGAGAACAACGTCCGCGCGGTCGATGTCTCGCCCGGCAACGACTGGAGCGAAGTGCGCGTCTGGTATGCGCCGATCGAGGGGCTGGGCACGACGCACTGGCCGCTCGACGGTTTCATCTACAACCAGAAGCCGGGCCTTGAGCCCAGGACCGTGCAAATGGCCAGCGCCCGCAGCGCACCTTCGCCGGCCCGCGCGCCATCGCCTGTTCGCGCGCCGGCAGCGGCGCAGGGCCGAGACTTTTCCAACGATCCGATCGGCCGGATCATCGCCGAGCGAATTCGCTAGTTCGGGGCGTTATCCCGCCTTGGCGACAGGCGGATCCTCGCCCAGATCCTCGAACCAGGCCTCGACCGCGCCATTGAGCTTGATCGTCAGCGGCTGGCCCTTGCGATCGAGCGACTTGCCGGCCTGGACGCGTATCCAGCCCTCGGAAATGCAGTATTCCTCGACATTGTGGCGCTGCACGCCCTTGAAGCGGATACCAACGCCGCGCTGCAGCAGGTCCGCATCGAAATGCGGGCTCGACGGGTTGATCGCCAGGTGATCGGGCGGGACGTCCGGCCCGGATTTGGTTTCTTCGCTCATGCCTTGCGCCTCTAGGGTGTGGAGGGCGCTTGTCAATTCACGCCAAGTTGCCTAATGGCGCGCCTTCCGCAAGGCGGCCTATGCCGGAGCGGGCGCGTAGCTCAGTGGTAGAGCACACCCTTCACACGGGTGGGGTCGCAGGTTCAATCCCTGCCGCGCCCACCATCGCTGTAACCGATATGGCGATTTTTCACTTTCCTACATCGTCACACTGGTTCTAGACCTTCGGACGCAGTGGCGAATCGCGCCCGGCGCTGTCTCCCTGACCCCAACTTCCCTGCATTCGAACCGACGCCCCTGGCGGGGCCGGCGACTGCATTTGCGCGGAGTCCATTTTCCTATGAACGGCATCATCGGCGAATTTCGCCTGGGTGAGGACATCGCGGTCGCGC
>JAYRPK010000331.1:0-8255 GCA_041911195.1 Novosphingobium sp.
AGCTGCCGCACCGGCTGCCGGCGCAGCTCCGGCCGCTGCCGCCGCCGCACCGGCGGAAGCCGCCAAGCAGTAAGCTTCGAACGGCGATTCGGAATTAAGGGGGCGGGGCTTCGGCTCCGCCCTTTTGTTATCTATTTCCCTTGAAACCCTGGGCGATAACGTACCATTCCGACGAATCCTTGCGGCTGGCCGGCGGCTTGGCGTGCTTGACGCTATCGAAGTGCCGCTTGAGCAAGGCAAGCAATTCGGCATCAGTGCCGCCCGCCAGCACCTTGGCGACGAAAGCACCGCCCGGCGCAAGCACGTCGATGGCGAACTGCGCAGCTGCCTCGACCAGGCCCATGGTGCGCAGGTGGTCGGTCTGCTTGTGGCCGACGGTGTTCGCCGCCATGTCGGACAGGACCAGGTCGGGCGGCCCGTCAAGCGCCTGACTCAGCACATCGGGCGCGGCATCGTCCATGAAGTCCATCTGAAAAATGGTCACGCCCTCGATCGGATCGGCGGGGAGCAGGTCGATCCCCGCAACCTGCGCCTTGGGGCAGCGCTGGCGGACGACCTGGCACCAGCCGCCCGGCGCTATGCCAAGGTCCACCACTCGCCTCGCGCCCTTGAGCAGGCCGAAACGTTCGTCCAGTTCCGCCAGCTTGTAGGCGGCGCGGCTGCGATAGCCCGCCGCCCTGGCCTTGGCGACATAAGGATCATTGAGCTGGCGCGTCAGCCAGCGGGCGGAACTCTGGCTGCGGCCCTTGTTCTTGCGCAGCCGCTTTTCCGGCTCGCGGCCCGAACGCGTCACGTCGTTTCCGCCTGACGGCGGAATGCGGCACCAGCCCGCTCCCCCGCCCGGCCACCCATAGGATACAATTGCATGGGTGGCCGGGCGGGGGAGCGGGCTGGTGCCGCGCAAGGGTCCGGCTTGGCCGGACCCGATCCATGCACAAACCGAGTCACGTGCTTTCCCGCCGAAGCCGCATCACTTCGGCGCGCAGCCGGTCGCCCTGGCCGTTCGCCGAGATCAGGCTGCGCAAAATGCCTTCGCGAATGCCGCGATCGGCGACGCCCAGCCGGTCGGCCGGCCACAGATCGAGGATCGCCTCGAGGATGGCGCAGCCGGCGACGACCAGGTCCGCCCGCTCGCGACCGATACATGGAAGCTCGCGGCGTTCCTGGATCGACATGCCGGCAAGGCGCGTGCTCATGTTCCGCATCGATTCGGAGGGTACGATCAGCCCGTCGACCGCCTGGCGGTCGTACTGCGGCAGGTCGAGATGCAAGCTGGCGAGCGTAGTCACGGTGCCGCTGGTGCCCAGCAGGCGCAATGTGCCGAACTGCTGCGAGGCCAGTCCTGCCTGGGCGACGCGCTGGGCGAAGGGGGCGAAGCTGTCGGACACCAGGCCGCGCATGCGGGCATAGCGCGCTTCCCTTTCGGCCCGCTCGCCCGGTTCGCCGCCGCAGGTTTCGGTGAGCGAGACGACGCCCCAGGGCACGCTCTGCCAATCGAGGATGCGCGGCACGGTGTCGGTGCTTTCGATCAGCACGAGTTCCGTCGATCCGCCGCCGATGTCGAAGATCAGGGCCGGCCCGTGCCCCTGTTCGAGCAGGATATGGCAGCCCAGAACCGCCAGCCGCGCCTCTTCCTGTGCGCTGATGATGTCGAGCGCGATGCCGGTTTCGCGGCGCACCCGATCGATGAATTCCAGCCCGTTTTCCGCGCGCCGGCAGGCCTCGGTCGCCACCGAACGCGCGAGGTGGACATTGCGGCGGCGCAACTTGTCCGAGCAGACCTGCAGCGCGCCCAGCGCCCGGTCCATCGCCGCCTGGCTCAGCTTGCCGGTCTGCGCGAGCCCTTCGCCCAGCCGCACCACCCGGCTGAAGGCATCGACGATCGCGAAGTTCTCGCCCGAAGGGCGGGCGATCAGCAGTCGGCAATTGTTGGTGCCAAGATCGATCGCGCCGAATGCCTGGCGCTGCGCAGGCTGGCCACGCCAAGGCGCTGCCGCGCGAGTCTGCGGGAAGGTTTCGGACCCTTCGCCGGCGGGGCGATTGATTGGCGCGTCGACAGGCGAACTCTCGGCGGCCCCATTGGCATGCGCCGGGCCCGCGATATCCGCCATCTCCGCGCGCGCCGCCGGCGGAAACTGTTCCGCCATATCGAAGCACTCTTTATCTTTATCCCGCCGCTGACGGGTACCTGAATGCAATATTAGCCCCAATGCTGGAAACCGGCAAGTGCAGCCTGCTTGACCCGAATCGTCCCCGCGCCTAGAGCGCCTCGCGATTGCCCCGTCGTCTAACGGTAAGACACCGGACTCTGACTCCGTTTATCGAGGTTCGAATCCTCGCGGGGCATCCAATTCACCACCCCTTACTACCGGCATGTCCTGCGTTCGCGTGGCGCCAGGGACGCTTGCCGGCGTCAGCCAGCGGCCAGGTTCCCTACCCGACGGTATTCGCCAGATCGGCGCTCTGCAAAGCCAGCGGCCACAGGACTTCGTTGGCATGCGCGCCGCAGAAATATTCCCGCAACTCTACGATCTTGCCGTCCTTCAGCTTGTGCACGAAGCAATAGTGATTGCGATAATGGGTGTTGGCGCAGGTGACGGCATTGCCTTCGGCCTCGACCACCACGGTATCCTCGTTCGACGTCACCGACAGGATCTGGAACGACAGCCCGTCGGGCATCAGCGCCTTGAACGCCTCGATCCCTCCGATCATCATCGCCGCGCTGCGCTTGCCGGCAAAATTGCTGTAGCCGCGCGCCTCGGCGAAGGCTTCCGGAGCCAGCGTCTCGGCGGCGGCGACCGGATCGTTGTTGCCCATTGCGGTCACGAACTTGACCGCGACTGCCTCGTTTTCCTTGCTCATCGAACTCTCTCCCGCTGGTTTTGGCAAGATTATGCCCGAGCGGCGCGGGCAAGCAACTCCCTGACGGCGCCACCGACATCGTACTTGCGCCAGAATTTGAGGAATACAGTGTAGATGTGCAGCGAATTGCGCGCGGGATCGGCCTCGACCGGCAGGAACATCGGATCGAACGGATCCACTGCCCTGGCGCAATCGGGCGCGCGAAACTGGATCACTTCGGGAAAGGCCAGCACCCGCGCGACGCCCATCGCCGCCAGGTGCAGCCGCAAGTGGAAAAGCAGCTCCTCCGCCGTGATCGCCGGGCCGCCCTGCCCGGCATAATCGCGCACGAACAGCGCCAGCAATTCGTCGAGGTGGTGGTCCCAGATGGTGTGGTGCGCCGCCGAAAGCCCGCCCCACAGCGCCGATCCGAAGGTGATCTGCCCCACCCGCCCCCAATCGGTGAGGCCGCAATGCAGGCCGCCACCCGCATCTCTTTCGAACCAGCAATTGTCGATATGCGCGTTCCAGTGGCACAGCGCGATCATGCGCGGGTCGCTCTGCAGGAAGTTCTGGATCGCCGCCTCGTGCTCGAAGATCATGGAGGCGTCGGCCGCGAGCCGCGCCTGGAATTCGCTCGTTCGGACTTCGGGCGGAAGCAGCTGCGGGCACATCTGCGAAAACCGGAAACAGCGGTCCAGCTCCTCGTCCAGCTGCTCGCGCGTGTAGGTGATCGGATCGGCCGAATCGGTCGCCGGGTTGAAGGGAAAGCGCGTGTCGATATCGGGCGCGAGACGGCCCGATTTGTGCGCTGCCGCCAGCCGGGCGAGCGATGTCACCACTTGCCGGTAATGCGGCAGGGGCTCGTCCAGCGTCAGGTGATCAAGGCACTTGCGCCGGTGCGGCTCGATGCTGCCCTCGCCATAGGCAATGCGCTCGGTAATGATCAGGCCGCCGCCGCAGGCCTGGCGATAGTCGGCGAAATAGGCCCTTGGCACCGCGATCGGAAAGCCAGGCAGCCGCGAAAGCGGAGCGAAGCGCGCCTCGCTGGCCATTTCCCAGCCGCGCACGTCGCGCCGCGCATCGGCAAAATCGCGCGCGAACTTGACGAACAGGCGGGTGTGGAGCGCCGGGTCGGGCCTTCCATAGGCAATGTCCATGAACAGCTTGGCGCCTGTGCTGCCGCCCGGGCACAGCTCGACGTGTTCGATCCGGGCGACCTTGTTGGTTTCGTCCAGCGATCCGAAGGCGCGAAAGGAGCGGGTCAGGAACTCAGGGCCTGCCGCACGCAGCGCATCGGGGTGCGCAGGGATGTCTAGCCCGGTGGCATCGCCCCGGAACGTGGAATCCATGCCCCGGCCTTGCCTATTTCGCTTCCCCCACCGTCACCGCGATCTCGTTGGCCACGGTGACATTGGCGTTCTTGTCGGTGGTGAAGGTGCGAATACGATAGACGCCCAGCTTTTCGCCGTTCTCGACGATCAGGCCCAAGCCGCTCGACCCCAGCATGATCGCGTCGCCGGGCGCCGGCGGGCCTTGCCATTGCGGCACCGGCGGATGCTTGGCGTAAACGCCGCCATCAGGATCGTAGACCTCGAACGTATTGACAACATTGCAATTGCCGTTGGCGTCCACCTTGCAGCCGGTGAAGATGATATAGGTGTTGATCTGGAGGTTGCGCACGGTCGAGCCGCTGGTCGGCAGCGAGACCTGGTCCTTGCGCTGCGCCCAGGCGGTCTGGAAGCGCGCGGCATCGGTGGTCGCGATCTCGATCACCTTGAACGGCCCGGCCGACGACTGGCTGATGCCGGGCGGAAGCTGCGGCGGCGCGGCGGCAGGGGCGCTTTGGCCCCAGGCATTGCCTGGCATCAGCAGGACGCCCGCCAGCAGGGCGCTTGCAATGGTCTTCATCATGGTCTTCCTCGTCATCCCGATAGGGTCAGGCCGCAAGCGAAGTGCGCGATCGGCCGAATCGGCCGGGCTACACTCCCACCAGTATGTCCGGCCCTTCGACCTTTACCGGATAGGTCGCAAGCCCGGTCTTGGCCTTCATGCCGATGAACAGCAGCTTGGGATCGCGCTGGACTTGCCCGGTGGTGAGATCGAACTTGGCCTTGTGCAGCGGACAGACCACCGCGCCATCCTCGATCGAGCCGCGGCACAGGTTGAAGCCCAGGTGCGGGCACTTGCGCTGCGCCGCATAGAATTTGCCGCCCGCCTCGGCCAGCAACAGCTTCTTCCCGCCGGCCTCGATGGGAATGATCCGCCCCGGCGCCACATCCCCGACATTTGCGACACGTACGAATTCCATGGCCCGTTCTCCTTTGGCCGAGCATTCTCCGATCAGGGCACGCAAGATCAAGCCTGCATCGCGGCTATGGAAATCTTAAGCATTGGTTAGCGCGGCAGGCACGGTTTCTTCACCAGGCCCCGATTATCCCTGTCAGGCCGCGAGGCAGCATCGGCGGACCAGCCGGGCTGTCGCGACAACGCCGCATGATATGGGGTCGAAAACGATGCAGAACCGTTCCTGGCTGATGGTTCCCGGCGACAGCGAACGCAAGCTGGGCAAGGCGCTTGCCACAGGCGCGGACGTGATTGTCGTCGATCTGGCCGAAAGCGTCGCGCTGACTGCCAAGCAGGACGCGCGGCGGCTGGCGGTCGAGTGGCTCAATGCCCATCGCCGCCAGATCCTGGAGAGCCGCCGCCTGGGGCGCTGGGTGCGGATCAATCCCTTCGACAGCCAGCAGTGGCGCGAGGACCTGCTAGCGGTGGTCCATGCCGCGCCCGATGGCATCGTGCTGCCCGAGGCCGCCGGGCCTGAAGCCGTGCGGCAATTGGCCGCCGAGCTCTATGAGCTGGAGCAGACCAACCAGGTTCCGTCCGGCTCAATCAAGATCATGCCGATGGTCGGCGGTTGTGCCCATTCGGCGGCGGCGATACCGACTTTCGCCGATGCCGCGCTGCCCCGGCTCGCCGGGATTTCTTGGGATGCCGAACGGCTGGCCCGTTCAATCGGCGCCACCCGCCACCATGATGCCCGCGGCAACTGGACCGGCGCGCTGGGCCTGGTCCGGGCACAGGCGCTCATCGCGGCCCATGCCAATGGAATTCTTGCCATCGAAAGCCGGTGCGATCATGCGATCGAAGACAAGCGGTTCGCCGGCCTGGTCAACGATGCCAGAGCCGATGGCTTTGCCGGCATGTTCGCCAGCCATCCGTCGCAGATCGCCGAAATCAACTCGACCTTCACCCCTTCGGCCGACGAACTCGAACAGGCACGGCGCATCGTCGCCGTTTTCGACGCCAATGCCGGCAGCGGCGACATCCTGATCGATCGCCGCACGATCGACCGCAACCAGTTGCAACAGGCGCGCAGGTTGCTGCACATCGAAGCGCCCGGTGACGAGGCGCAAGCGGCGCGTACGCCTATTCTTCGACCGGCTTAGGCGGTTCAGGCGGCGCTTCGCCGGCACTCGCGGGCTGATCGGCGCCCGCTTCCTCCGCTGCGGCGGCCTCCTCGCCGTCCCCTTCAGAGCTTTCGCGCCTGGTGCCCTTGGCGGCTTCGGTGCGCGGGGCGAGCGGCGGCTGCGAACGGACCTGATCGACCGGCAGCATCGCATCGCTGACCGATGCTTCGAGCACTTCGCCCCCGGCAGTCCCCTTTGCCGGCTGCCGCTTTTCCTCGCCGCAGCCCGCCAGGGCCAGGCTCAGCGCGAAGAGCAGCACAGTGCCCGCTTGCTGGAGTCGCCGTTCAGGCATCACAAGAATTCTCCTCGCCGCAGGGCCGATCGAGCGCAGCAAGGAACTGCGGCGCTCGGGCCAGCAGTATCCGATCCCACTGCCGGGAATCAACCTTGTGGCCCAGCCTCTCCAGGCTGGTGACGCCGTACTGGTCGATGCCGCAGGGCACTATGCCGGAAAAGTGCGACAGGTCGGGCGAGAGATTCACCGCGAAGCCATGCATCGTCACCCAGCGGCGGATGCGCACGCCGATCGCCCCGATCTTCGCCTCGCGTCCATCCACGTCCGTGGTCCAGATGCCGATCCGGCCTTCGCGGCGGAATGCTTCGACGCCCAGGTCGGCCAGGCTATCGATCACCCAGCCTTCGATTGCGTGGACAAAGCCGCGCACGTCGCGCGCGCGGCGCGACAGGTCGGCAAGGACATAGCAGACCCGCTGGCCAGGGCCGTGATAGGTATAGCGCCCGCCGCGCCCGGCCTTGACCACGTCGAAGCGCGGATCGAGCAGTTCCGCTGCGGCGGCGCTGGTGCCGGCGGTGTAGACCGGCTGGTGCTCGAGCAGCCAGACCAGCTCGCGCGCGGTCCCCTCGCTGATCGCCAGGTTGCGCTGCTCCATATATTCCAGCGCCTCGCGATAGGGCACTGGCGCTTGCTCGACGCGCAGTTCGATTCCGGGAGCCAGTTCGTCGGTCATGCGCCGTTGCGTGGCGGCATTCGCTGCTGTTATCAAGAGCGCGCTAAACAACGAGGCCTTGCATGAAGCTCGACAGTTCCGCCGCCTGGAAGGATACCATGGCCGCGATCAGCGCCAACCGGGAAGTGATCTCGGCGATCGCCGGCGTTTTCTTCCTGCTGCCGAGCCTCGCCTTCGCGCTGTTCGTGCCGCCGCCCGAACCTGCCTCGGGGCTGACCGCCGAGCAGACCATGAAGCTAGCGAGCGACTTCTATCTCTCGGCCATGCCCTTTTTCCTGGTGGTCAGTACGCTGCAGACCGTGGGCATGCTGGCAATCCTGACCCTGTGCACCGATCGCGCCCGCCCCACCGTGGGCGAGGCGATCAAGCAGGGCGTCATCGGATTCCTTCCCTATTTTGCCTCCAGCCTGATCCTTGGCCTGGGCTTCGGCCTTGGCGGCGGCTTGCTGCTGGGCATTGCCGTTGCCACCAAAATTGGCGCGCTGATCGTGCTTGTCGTGCTCGCGGTGCTTGTCGCGGCGGTCTATGTCGCGATCAGGACTTCGCTGACCGCTCCGGTCGTCGCGGTCGAGCGCGTGAGGAATCCGCTGACCGTGCTGTCGCGGTCATGGGCGCTGACTGAGGGCAATGCCGGGCGGATCGCCTTGCTGGTATTCCTGGTCTTTGTCGTCTTTGTCGTCGTGATGGTCGCGGTTTCGGCCGTGTTCGGCATCGTCTCGGCGCTGGTGCTGGGTGCCGGGGCGGCCAAGACCGTCGATGCGGTGGTATCCTCGTTCCTCAGCGCGGGGCTCACCTCGCTGTTCACTGCCTTGCTGGCCGCCATCCATCGCCAGCTTGCCGGCGAAGGAGAGCAGGTGGCGGCAACTTTCGATTGAGTTGATTTCAGTGTCTGATCCGAAATTTCATTTCGGATCGTTCGGCACCGGCCCGCTCCCCCGCCCGGCCACCCATAGGGTACCATCGTTGGGTGGCCGGG
>JAYRPK010000332.1:0-7691 GCA_041911195.1 Novosphingobium sp.
ATGGCGCCAGGCGGCGGCTGGCGGTGGAGACCGGCCAGCCGTTGCGCGATCCCGCCCCGGTGCTGCGCCTGCTGCGCGAGCGGATCGACAGCTTGGCCGATCCCATCGACCCGGGCTACGGCTTCGATGCAATTGCGCTTTCGGTGCCGCGAACCGAGCCGCTGGCCGCCCGGCAGGTGGCGCTGGAGGGGGACGGGGAGGCCATGCTGGAAAGCACTGGCGCGCTAACTGACCGGCTGATGGTCCGCCTCGGCCCGCGTAACGTCTATCGCCTCGCCCCGCGCGACCGGCACTTGCCCGAGGGGACGCAACGCCCGGTTGCGCCGCAGGCCAGGCCCGCCGCCTGCCCCTGGCACTTGCCCGATGCCATGCCCCGGCCGCTCTACCTGCTCGACCCGCCCCAGCCGGTCGAGGTCATGGCCGGCGTGCCCGATGGTCCGCCGCAGCGCTTCCGCTGGCAGGGCGCATTGCACGAGGTGCGCCTCGCCGAAGGACCCGAGCGGATCGCAACCGAATGGTGGCGCTTCGAGCAGGGTCATGCGGGAGAAGGCGCGCCGACCCGCGACTATTACCGGATCGAGGATGCGCAAGGCCGTCGCTTCTGGCTGTTCCGCCACGGCCTGTTCACCGAGAAGCCGGATCCCCGCTGGTTCGTCCACGGCCTGTTCGCATGACCTTCGCCGAGCCATTTGCTGAACCTTTGGCCGCGACCAATTTCAGCTTCCTGCGCGGGGCCTCGCACCCGCACGAGATGGTGGCGCGCGCGCAAGCGCTGGGCATGGCGGGCATCGGCATTGCCGACCGCAACAGTGTCGCGGGCGTGGTGCGCGCGCACATGGCCTGGAAGGACCTGGGCGGCGCGGCCAGTGGCTTCCGGCTGATCGTCGGTGCGCGGCTGGGCTTTGTCGACGGCACGCCGGACCTGGCTGCCTATCCCATGACCCGGCGCGGCTGGGGCAGGCTGACGCGGCTGTTTACCCTGGGCAACCGGCGGGTGGAGAAGGGTGAGTGCGAGCTGCATCTCGCCGACCTGCTCGACCATTCCGAAGACCTCGCCCTGATCGCCACCGAAGGGGATGCGGCGCTGCTCCACAAGCTCAAGGAGGCCACGCCGCACCTGTGGCTCGCTGCCACCATGCCCCGCGCCGGGCAGGATGCGCGGCGGCTGGCGCGGCGGATGAAGCTTTCTGCCGAAACGCATGTCCCGCTGATCGCCAGCAACGATGCGCTCTACGCCCGGCCCGAGGACCGCCCCTTGCACGACGTGCTCACCTGCATCCGCGAGGGCGTGAGCGTACAGACCGCCGGCCGCCTGCTCGCCCCCAATGCCGAGCGGCACCTCAAGCCCCCCGAGGAAATGGCCCGGCTGCTGCGCGCCTGTCCGGAGGCGATTGTGGCAACCGGGGATCTGTTCTCGGTCGTTACCTTCACCCTTCACGAGCTCGAATACCAGTATCCGCTGGAGCCGGTGCCTCCCGGCTGGGAGCCGCAGGGCTGGCTGGAACACCTCGTGCGGACAAGCGCCGCCCGCCAGTTCCCCGAAGGCCTGCCGGAGGACTACCGCAGGGTGCTCGACGAGGAATTCGGCCTGATCCGGGCCAAGAACTACGCCTGCTATTTCCTCACCGTCCATGACATCGTGCGTTACGCGCGCAGCCTCGATCCGCCGATCCTGTGCCAGGGGCGCGGCTCGGCGGCCAATTCGCTGGTCTGCTACCTGCTGGGCGTCACGCCGATCGACCCGGTGAAGGAGAAGCTGCTGTTCTCCCGCTTCCTCTCCGAGGAGCGCGATGAGCCGCCCGACATCGACGTCGATTTCGAGCACGAGCGGCGCGAGGAAGTGATCCAGTACATCTACCGCCGCTATGGCCGCGAGCGCGCGGGGATCGCCGCCACCGTCATCCACTATCGCCAGAAGAGCACCATCCGCGAGGTCGGCAAGGCGCTGGGGTTGACCGAGGATGTCACCGCGCGGCTATCGGGCACGGTCTGGGGCAGCTGGGGGGAAGGGGAAGTTCCCGAAAGGCGCATGGCCGAGGCCGGGTTCGATGCGGCCAATCCGGAAATGGCGCGGCTGCGCGAGATGGTCGGGCGGCTGCTGACATTCCCGCGCCACCTCTCGCAGCACGTCGGCGGCTTCGTACTGACGGAAGGCCGGCTCGACGAGATGGTGCCGATCCACAATGGTGCGATGCCGGACCGCACTTTCATCGAATGGGACAAGGACGACATCGACGCGCTCAACATGATGAAGGTCGACGTGCTGGCGCTCGGCATGCTCACCTGCATCCGCAAGAGCTTCGACCTGATGCGCCGGCACGGCCTTGGCGATCTTACGCTGGCGACGGTCCCGCGCGAGGACGAAGCGACTTACGACATGCTGTGCAAGGGCGATTCCATCGGCACTTTCCAGGTCGAGAGCCGCGCCCAGATCGCCATGCTGCCGCGCATGCGCCCGCGCGAGCTTTACGACCTCGTTATCGAAGTGGCGATCGTGCGGCCGGGGCCGATCCAGGGCGGCATGGTCCATCCCTATCTCCGGCGGCGCAACAAGGAGGAGGCGGTGGAATATCCGGGGCCTCCCGGCGAAATCCGTTCGGTGCTGGAAAAGACGCTGGGGGTGCCGCTGTTCCAGGAACAGGCGATGAAGCTGGCGATAGTGGCCGCCGGTTTCACTCCGGCCGAGGCCGACGGGCTGCGCCGCGCCATGGCCACCTTCCGCAACCACGGCACCATCGGCAATTACCACGACCGGCTGGTCGAGGGCATGGTCCTGCGCGGCTATCCGGAGGATTTCGCTGAGCGTTGCTTCGAGCAGATCAAGGGCTTCGGAGAATACGGCTTTCCCGAAAGCCACGCTCAGGCCTTCGCCTGGCTGGCCTATGTCTCGGCCTGGCTGAAATGCCACTACCCGGCGGTGTTCACCTGCGCGCTGCTGAACAGCCAGCCGATGGGGTTTTACGCGCCGGCGCAGCTGGTGCGCGATGCGCAGGAGCATGGGGTGGAGGTGCGGCCGATCGATGTGGGGGCGAGCGGGTGGGATAGTGGGTTGGAAGGGGAGCGCGTGCTGCGCCTCGGCCTGCGCCAGATCGATCACTTTCGCGAGAGCTGGGCCAATGCGCTGGTGCAGGCCCGCGCCGCCGCACCCTTCGCCAGCATCGAAGACCTCGCCCATCGCGCCGCGCTGCCCAGCCAGGCGATGCGCATGCTGGCCGATGCCGATGCGCTGGGCTCGCTGGGCAAGGGGCGTCGCGCGGCGGGGTGGGACGTGCGCCGCCTGCCGCCTGAGCAACTGCCGCTGTTCGCTGCGCTCGACGCGCCGGAACTGGGCGAGGAGCCGGACCCGGAACTACCGGCGATGCTGCCCTCCGAGGAGGTGGTCGCCGATTACCAGACGCACCGCCTTTCGCTGAAGGGCCACCCGATGCAGTTCCTGCGCGGCCATTTCGCGAGCCAGGGCGTGCTGGACTGCGCCTCGATCAATGCGGCCAAGGACGGGACGAAAGTGCGCGCGGCGGGCGTGGTGCTGGTGCGCCAGCGGCCGGGCACCGGCAATGCGATTTTCATCACCATCGAGGACGAGACCGGGATCGTGAACGCCATGCTGTGGTCGCGCGACCTGGAGCGGCAGCGGCGGGCAGTGATGGCGGCGCGGCTGATGGTGATCGAGGGCGAGATCCAGCGCAGCAAGGAGAACGTCGTCCACCTGATGGCCAGGCGGATCATCGACGCCAGCGAGGCTCTTTCGCGGCTGTCCGACGGCGAGGCGATCCGACCGGACAAGTCGCGTGGGGATGCGGTGCGCAGCCCGGTCTATCCCCGGCTGGGGCATCCGAGGAACGTGCGGGTGCTGCCCAGGTCGCGGGACTTTCATTGAGCGTATGTCCGTTCGACCACGCCTTCCGTCCGCACTGGTTCAGGCGGCTTGCACCCACCGCAATTTCTGCCAACCTGCGGCCATTGGGAGAATTGCACACGGGAGGAAAACCCATGGCGAGCAAGGAAGGCCTGCTTTCGGCCAGCGACGAGACCATCGACGACGCGATCCAATATGCGGACCCGATGGTGCTGCGCGGGCTGCTCTACCAGCTGACGGCGGACGAAGCGGTGCTCGCCACCAAGGTCGCGCCGCTGGGCGTGCCCGGGGCCTATAGCGCGGCGGGCGGCATCCAGATGGTCCAGGACGAGGCCGACATTGCCCTGCTGAGGGTAAAGGCATCCCAGTTCCTCAAGGCCCACCGCGACGCGGGCGCGCCGGATATCGGTTTCGGTCCGGTCGAGCGGCTGAAGGAGAGCTTCCCACTCACTGCCGGTCAGCCGATTCCCGAAGCGGAATGGGACATGTGGGTGGAAACCAGCGCGCTCTATCCTTTCGTGCGCGGCATCGAGTGGCAGGAGCCGCCGCCCAGGCAGATGCGCGAGAAGTTCCTCGTCGGCATCATCGGCTCGGGCCTTTCCGGGCTGGACGCGGGAGTTCATCTCAAGCGGGCGGGCATTCCCTATGTGATACTCGAGAAGAACGACGACGTCGGAGGCTGCTGGTACGAGAACCGCTACCCAGGCGCGCGGGTGGATTCGCCCAGCCGCAGCTACACCCACCTGTTCGGTACCAGCTTTCCCTACCCCTATAACTACTGCCCGCGCGACGAGAACATGAAGTACATGCGCTGGGTGGCCGACAATTTCGGCGTGCGCGAGAACATCGAGTTCCACACCGAGGTCAAGCGGGCGATCTGGAACGAGGCGGAGCAGGTCTGGGACGTCGAGGCCGATACCCCGGAAGGCCGCAAGAGCTGGAAGTTCAACGCGGTGATCAGCTGCGTCGGCTTCCTGTCGCGGCCTAACATGCCCGAGATCGAGGGCATGGAGAGCTTCGAGGGGCAGAGCTGGCACACCGCCATGTGGCCCGAGAAGGCCGATATCGCCGGAAAGCGCATTGCCGTGATCGGCTCGGGCGCCTCCAGCTACCAGACCACGCCGGAACTGGCCAAGGTCGCGGGTCACCTGCACCTGTTCCAGCGCACTCCGAGCTGGTGCTTCGAGAACCAGATGTACGTCACGCCGCTGCCCGAGCAATCGGTCTGGCTGGACCAGAACTTTCCCTGGTACGCCGAGTTCGCGCGGTTCCGGCTGAGCTGGCTCTATGGTCCGCAGAACGTCGGGCCGAGCTCGGTGGCGGACCCGGATTTCAAGGACCCCCATGCCCGCAGCGCGCCCAACAAGGCGAGCCGGGACGCGCGGATCGCCTGGCTCAGCAAGAAGCTGGAAGGGCGCCCGGACCTCATCGAGAAGATGATCCCGCCGGCCCCGCCGATGTCCTCGCGCCCGATCATGATCGATACCGAGGACAGCATCTTCGAAGCGCTGATGCGCGACAACGTGACTCTGGTGACGGACGGCATCGAGCGAATCACGCCCTCCGGCATCGTCTCGGCCGGCAAGGAAATCCCCTTCGATATCATCGTCTATGCCACCGGCTTCAGGGCAAACGATTTCCTCTGGCCGATGGAAGTGCGCGGGCGTGAGGGGGCCAAGGTGGAGGAGCTGTGGGCGCGGGACGGCGCGCGGGCCTATATCGGTTCGATGCTGCCGGGCTTTCCCAACTTCTTCATGGCCTATGGCCCCAACACCAACAATTTCGGCGGCTTCCAGATCATCGACCTGCTGGAAATCGAGATCCGCTTCGCCCTGCGCTGCATCGCCGGGCTGATCGAGCGGGAAAAGCATGCGGTCGATGTGAACCCCGATGCCTACTGGCGGTTCAACGACGAGCTCGACCGCTGCGAGAAACGGATGATCTACATGGATCCGAGGGTGAAGAACTATTACCGCAACGATCACGGCCGCTCGGCGGTGAACGGCCCGGTGGACTTCCGGCGGATGTGGAACTGGCTCTACGATCCGCGCCGCCCGGTGCCGAATGATCCCGACGCGGGATTGAAGCCCTATTTCGGGGAAGACCTGCTGGTGAATTGAGGCACATTTCAGTGCAGCCCGGCACGCGGCATGGTTAATTTCGATTTACGAGCAACGTTTAGAGCCGGGCAAGCGCTCTGGCGGATACCGTCGATCGGGAACATCCCGAAGCAAGACAGGAGCCGTCTCATGTATGCATTTGCCGCACTGGCGCTGATGGGCGCATGGTATTTCCTGACCTATGTTCTGCATATCGACAATGGATCGCCATACCTGCTGATGGTGGCGGCCATGCTTTCGGTTGCCATGCATGTCATGAAGAAGGCGTCGAACGCATAGGCGGAGCCGTTCCCGCCGGTTCACGCTGGCACGCAGTCTTTGCTCGACAGCCGGGCCGCAGTCCGGCAAACCGGCAAAAATGACAGAAGAAGAAAAACGCCTTTCCCGCCGGCGTTTCTACAAGGCGGAACAGGAAGCCTCGTTCGTCGAGGCTCACAAGACCGAAACCCCGCAGACTCGCAGCGCTTCCTACCGGCTCGCCTTCCGCGACACCGATTTCCTGCTGCGCGAGGAACTGCGCCCGGTGCGCTTCCAGCTGGAACTGCTGAAGACCGAAATGCTGATGGAAGAGGCCGGGATCGGATCGACCCTGGTGATGTATGGTTCCGCCCGCATTCCCGAGCCCGATCAGGCGGAGGCCTTCGTCGCGGCGGCCAGCCCGGAAAAGCGCGAGACCGCGCAGCGGCTTGCGGCCAAGGCGAAGTACTATGAAGAGGCGCGCAAGCTGGCCCATATCGCCGGTACCTGTGCCATCGTCGAGAACGGTATGCGCCAGTTCGTCGTCTGCTCGGGCGGCGGCCCATCGATCATGGAAGCGGCCAACCGCGGTGCCAGCGAGGCCGGGGCAGAGACCATCGGGCTCAACATCGTGCTGCCGCACGAGCAGGCGCCCAATCTCTATGTCACGCCGCGCCTGGCTTTCCAGTTTCACTATTTCGCCCTGAGGAAAATGCACTTCCTGCTACGCGCCCGGGCAGTCGCGGTGTTTCCCGGCGGCTATGGCACGCTTGACGAACTCATGGAGCTGCTGACGCTGGTGCAGACCGGCAAGATGAAGCCGATCCCGATCCTGCTGTTCGGCCGCGACTACTGGAAGCGCATCATCAACTTCGAGGCCATGGCCGAGGAAGGGGTGATCAACGCGGCGGACATCGACCTGTTCACCGAGGTGGAGACGGCCGAGGAAGCCTGGGACGAGATCGTGCGGTTCTACGAGCTGGACATCTGAGGGATCAGGAATCCCGCACGGCCTGATGTCCCATCGGGCCGTGGCCTTGTCCGAATCCCGGCGCGGCACTTAGCGCAGCCCTGACGAAGCGGCGCCCCAGTGCGACAGCCTCGACCAGGCCGAGGCCCTGCCCAAGCCCGGTGGCCACGGCGCTGGCAAGGGTGCAGCCCGTGCCGTGGGTGTGCCGCGTGTCGATGCGCGGGTCTTCCCAGCGCGCGACCTCGACTTCGCGGGTGACGAGGCGGTCCACCAGATTGTCGTCCTCGCCGTGGCCGCCCTTGATCAGGACGGCGCTGGCTCGTGCCGCAAGGGCGTCTTCGCCGCCCAGAGCGGCCAGTTCGGGCAGGTTGGGCGTCACCAGCGTGGCGCGCGCGATCAGCCTTTGGAACGCGGCGACAGTGGCCTCGTCTGCCAGCGCCGCACCGCTGGTCGCCACCATGACGGGATCAAACACCACCGGCGCATCGATGTGCTCCAGCCGGTCGGC
>JAYRPK010000333.1:0-2395 GCA_041911195.1 Novosphingobium sp.
GCCAAGCGCGCCGGCTTCAACGCCGCATGCATTGCCCGCAACGGCGATCTTCTGCGGCATGTGTCGACGGCCGACAACGCCCGCGACCTCGACTTGCTGCGCCAGGCCGTGGGCGAGGAGCGCATCAGCTACTACGGCACCTCCTACGGCACATTTCTGGGCGCCACCTACATCAACATGTTCCCCGAGCACCTGCGTGCCGCGGTGCTTGACGGTGGCGTGACGCCGTCCGCCTGGATGGGGAACGACGGCGAAGACCTGTCGCTCTCGACCTTCGTTCGCCTGGGCTCGGACTTCGGTGCTGCGGCAACGCTCGAGGCCTTCATCGCCGCCTGCGGTGCAGCTTCGACCGCCGATTGCGCCTTTTCCGCCGGCTCGGAGCAGGCCACCCGGCAGAAATGGAGCAGCCTCCTCGAAAAGGCCCGCAAGGACGGTGTGAGCCTCGAAGGCGAGAAGATCGACGATGGCGCGATCGTCAGCTACGTGCAGAGCAACCTTTACCTTGTCGAGGCGCTGCCGGGCTTCGACCGCTTCCCCGGTTACAAGGCCGTCGCCGGCATGCTGCAGGGGCTGTGGCAGGCGAGCGAGGGCAAGGCGCCACCCCCGGATGCCGCCCCCGCCGCAGGACCGCCGCCCGCGGCAGCCCCGGCTCCGGCGCCCTACGTGACCAGTGCCGGCCGCCAGCTTGCAGTGATTTGTGGCGAGAGCCCCAACCCCGACAGCGCGGAGGCCAGCGCCAGGCAGGCCGAAGCGAGCTTTGCGCGGGCCGGACTTTCGCCATGGCCCTTCGGCTCGCCGTGCCTTGGCTGGACGGCCCGCGCCGCCGATCCCTACCGCGGGCCGTGGAACAGGCAGACGCGCCAACCGGTGCTGGTCATCGGAAATACCTTCGACCCCGCCACCGCCTTCGGCAGCTCCCTGCGGCTGGCACAGGAACTCGCCGGTGCCCGGTTCCTGCCCGTCATCGGCTTCGGCCATACGGTGCTGTTCAACCCGGACCGCTGTGCCCAGGCCTATGTGACCGACTACCTGACCGCGTTGAAGTTGCCGCCCACGGGGGCATTCTGCCGGGATGACGGCTCTCCGTTCGGCGGCGGCTGAACGGTTTTCTCAGGGCGATTGGCTGGGGCGGGAGGGATCGAACCTCCGAATGGCGGAATCAAAATCCGCTGCCTTACCGCTTGGCGACGCCCCAGCAGCAGGGGCCCGTATAGCCAGCGGAACAGTGCTTGCCTAGCCCGAAAAGCATGGCTATAAGCCGCGCCGAGCCTATGACGGAGTGTAGCGCAGTCTGGTAGCGCACCTGCTTCGGGAGCAGGGGGTCGGAGGTTCGAATCCTCTCACTCCGACCAATTGGCCGCGGACGGCCAAGCTTTTGAAACACAAAGCGGCCGTCCGACGGCAGGCTCATGGCAACCCTCGGCAAATTCGTTGTTTTCGACATTCTTTCTGACGCGTTCCCACGCGCGGCGGTCCACGATCGTGCTGCCTGAACGGCCGTCCTCTCGCGTCAATCCCTCAGCAAGATCGGAAGTCCGAGCAGAGACGACAGCGGGGCAGGACAGTCGATGAGAAGCGGCAACCCGAAGAGCGATGAAACAAAGAACGACTCGTCGGGCGAACGCAGGCTTGACCTCGCCGGCATGTCATCGGCATCCATGCGGCTCTCGGCCGTGCCAACGCGCCGCGCTGGCTCTTCTTGCTCTTCCCGCAGCGTGACGGCCCCGCAGCTCTTGAGGAGCTGGGTAGCGCGAAGCGCCCTGCCAAATGGCGCATGACAGACGATCGACCATTCTTCGGGCTGCCGCCGGACGGCGTCGGAGCCGGAGTCCGGCTGCAACCCCGCACGCTCACTTTCAATCTTGCTGCGCGCGAACGAGAAACCCTCGGCGCGCAAATGCGCTTCGGCAGCGACTGTTGATTCAAGCGTGTCGAATTCTGCGACGATCCGGTGAGCCATGATGACTGCCCTTGCAATGGTGTGATCCTGCCCTAACGACCAAATCGCGCTCTCGTTCCTCCGCTCAACCTCGTTTTCACCTTGAACGCCATTTCACTTCGAGTTCCGGCAAGGCTGCAACACTGCCCCCGACAGGAGCCCAATGAAAAGCGGCGCGGATCCGAGGGATGCCGCGCCGCCATCACTTCAGGCAAAGCTTCAGCGGCGGCCGAGCAATGCCCAGGCGGCTGGGAAGCCCAGGGCAGCCACGGCGGCCTTCACGACGTCACCCACCAGGAAGGGCGTGAGGCCATACTCGATGGCCTTGTCGAAGCCGACGAAACCCGTGAGCCAGACGAGGCCCGGCACGTAAAGGACGGCAGCGCCCAGCAGCATGGCGGCGAACATCTTCGGCACCGAACGGTCCCAGCCTCGCTCCGCCAGATACCCCACGAC
>JAYRPK010000334.1:0-5172 GCA_041911195.1 Novosphingobium sp.
CATCCCGAAATCGTCGAGCAAGAGATCAAAGGCCCGGTCGTGATCATGGGCGTCGCCCGTTCCGGCACGACCAAGCTGCAGAAAGTGCTCGCCGCATCGGGCCAATTCAATTTCCTCACTTTCTGGCAGAACTTCAACTGGGCCTCGGACAGCGGAGTGCCGGGAGAGGCGCTCGACCGGCGGATTGCCGAGGCGGACGAATTCTGCCGCTGGTACGACCTGCGCTCGCCCGAAACCAAGCTGGGCCACCATTTCGAGGCGATGGAGCCCGAGGAAGAAGGCCCGCTCAGCGAAGGCTGCCTCGTCGCGCCATCGTTCATCGGCTATGCCGAAATGCCCAGCTATGCACGCTGGTTGGGCGGGCAGCCGCGCAGCATCCTGTTCACTTTCCTGCGCGATGTGCTGAAATACCAGCAGTGGCAGGGCCTCGCCGATCCCGGCAAACCGTGGCTGCTGAAATCACCGAACTACAATGGCTTCGAGCCGCTGATCCGCAGCATTTTCCCCGATGCCCGCTTTGTCGTCGCGCACCGCTCGCCGCTCGAGACGCTGGCCTCGATGTGCAAGCTGGTCCGCTGCTTCCGCCAGGCATTCGGCTCACCTGAGGTGGACGACGGTCTGATCGTCGAAGGCAATTACCGCGGGGTCGAAGCGCATCTGGCCAACCGCGCGCAGCATCCGGACATCCCGTTCCTCGACCTGCGGTTCCAGGACGTTGTCGGCGCACTGCCGCAAACCATTGAGCGGATCTACGCCTTCGCCGGAATGCCGCTGGACGAATATTCGCGCCAGCGCATGCTGGACTGGAATGCCGCCAACGGCATGCACAAGCTGGGCGCATTCCAGTACTCGCTGAGCGATGCCGGGCTGGACGAAGCGATCGTGCAACAGCGGATGGGGGGCTACATCGACTTCATTGGCAGGCTCGAGCCGGTCCGCTAGCCTGTTCATCGCCGGTTTGGCATCCAAGGGTTAACCGTCACTGCAAAGGCCGGTCTTGTCACTGGCGACATGTTGGAGTTGTGAATTTGAGCATACTGCTTGCACTGGCGGCCGCTGCCGCGACCTCCGGATCCGGCTCGATTACGGTCGAAGTCGGCAATGTACGGAACAGCCGGGGCAATGTAATAGTCGATATCTGTCCGCAGAACCGCTTTCTCGAAGATGGCTGCGTTCATCACGGCGAGGTGCCGGCCCGCGCGGGTGTGACGATCGTTACGATCAACAATGTCCCGGCCGGCGACTATGCCGCCCAGGCCTTTCATGACGAAAACAGCAGCGGCGAAGTGGATCGCGCGATGTTCGGCATCCCCAACGAAGGCGTGGGCTTTTCGCGCAATGCTCGCATTGTCCTGAGCCCGCCCAAGTGGCGCGATGCCTATTTCGTGCATCAGGCCAGGGCGGAAGTGATCCGTTTCAACCTGCGCTATTTCTCGGGCGCGAGGGGGCCGACGCCCGCGCGCCGCTAGCGCCTCCGGCTCAGTCCGGCCTGGCCGCCAGGCGGTTGAGGTGCGCGATCAGGGCTGGCGCGCCGCCGGTCTTGAGCACACGTTCGAAATCGGACCGGCGGGTCGCGAGCTGGCTGATGGCGTTGCGATAATAGACGTCGATCACTTTCCACTGCCCACCGCTCTGGCGAAGGCGATAGTTCAGCGATTCACTCCTGCCGCCCGGCGAAACCAGATTGGTGCGCACCAGCTTGTCGCCACCACGGGTTTCGACCTGCGGCGACATGACAAAGCGTTCGCCCGAGAACCCGTCGAAATTCTTGGCATATTGGGCAATGGTATAGGCCCGGAATGCGCCGACCAGGGCATTCTGATCCCCGGGTGTCATCCGAAGCCATGGCTGGCCAACCGAAAGCCTGGTCATCAGCGGGATGTCGAAATGGCGATCAATGACCGGTGCGATCATCCGCGAGCGGCCGGCCATGCCGGCATTGTTGCCGGCCCGCATGATACCGATCAGCCCGTTTTCGATCGACTGGACAGCCACGGCGGCCGGATCGCTCGCCTGGGCAAGTACGGATTGGGGAGCGGAAATGGCAATCAGAATCGAAAGGGCTATGGCACGTTTCATCGGTAAGGGGTTCCAAAGGTTGCCGCCGCCGCATAGCCAGCGCCCGATTACGGGCATCTGAATGGGCAGGCTCTGCGATTGGTGCTTTCAAGCCGGCCTTTACCCGGCTAAGCGGCGCGCAGGCAAGGAGCAGTGAATGACCGTACCCCTTTCGGCCATATTCCGCATCGGCGGACACGCGATCAAGAACCAGATCAAGGGTGGCAAGTATCCGCTCGTGCTGATGCTCGAGCCGCTGCTGCGCTGCAATCTCGCCTGCAAGGGCTGCGGCAAGATCGATTATCCCGACGCGATTCTCAACCGCCGCCTGTCCTATGAGGACTGCATGGCGGCGATCGAGGAATGCGGCGCGCCGGCCGTTTCCATCGCCGGCGGCGAACCCCTGCTCCACCGCGACATGCCCCGGATCGTCGAGGGTTTCACCGCCAAGAAGAAGTTCGTCATCTTCTGTACCAATGCCTTGCTGCTCAAGAAGAAGATCGACGACTACAAGCCCTCGCCCTACTTCACCTGGTCGATCCACCTCGATGGCGACAAGGGCATGCATGACAAGGCAGTGTGCCAGGAAGGCGTCTACGACACCGCACAGGAAGCCATCGACCTTGCCCTGTCCAAGGGCTTTCGCGTCCAGATCAACTGCACCGTATTCAACGATGCCGATCCGGAACGCCTCGCCACTTTCCTGGATCTGATGGCCTCCAAGGGCGTCGAGACGACCATCTCGCCCGGCTATGCCTATGAGCGCGCGCCGGACCAGGAGCATTTCCTCAACCGCGAGCGCACCAAGAACCTGTTCCGCGACCTGTTCCGCAAGGGCAACGGCGGCAAGAACTGGAAGTTCACAAATTCGCCGCTGTTCCTCGATTTCCTCGCCGGCAACCGCAATTACGAATGCACTCCCTGGTCGATGCCGCTGCGCACCGTCTTCGGCTGGCAGAAGCCCTGCTACCTCGTCGGCGAAGGCTATGTCGGTACTTTCCGCGAGCTGATGGAAGGCACCGACTGGGACGACTATGGCGTCGGCAAGTACGAGAAGTGCTCCAACTGCATGGTCCACTGCGGCTTCGAAGGCACGGCGGCGGCGGATTCGATGCGGCGGCCGATCGAGTTCCTCAAGGTGGCGCTAGGCGGGGTTAAGACCGAAGGCCCGATGGTGCCCGACATCGACCTGTCGAAGGCACGCAAGTCAGAGGACGTGCACGAGGAACAGGTCAAGGCGGAAATGGAGCGGATCAAGACCGAGGATCCCGAAGCCTACCGCCGCGCCAGTCGCGCCGCCGCCTGATCAGCGCAGGTCGAAGCCGAGACGTCCGGGAATGGAAGCGGCGCCGCCGAGTGCGGCGTAGGCCCTGCTGAAATGCGATAGAGTAGCCGCGATATCAGGCAGTTGCCTGGGATTTCTCACAATCGACTTCAAGATGCGTGCCAGCGCCAGCCTGCCGTCCGGATGCATCGAGACGGCAATGGCCGGTGGCAGCGCATGAGCGGCTTCATCGGATATGCAGCGCAGGATCGCCAGGGGCACCCCTGCCCTTTCCGCCGCTTCGGCCGCAAAGTGGCTTTCCATGTCGGCGGCAATCGCGCCGTAGCGCTCGGCCAATGTCTGCTTTTCGTCGGGACAGCCGATCAGCCGGCCGTCTGCATAGACCGGTCCATTGCGGGCCATTGGCAGCAGTTTGCAAAGCGCCTGCTGCCACGAGGCATCGCATTGCGCTTCGATTGCGCCGCAAGTGCCCGATCCGATGACCCAGTCGCCGATGCGCAGGTCGGGTGAAAGCGCCCCGGCCATGCCGAAGCTGATGATGCCGCAAACCGGAGACTCGCGCCGCCCCAGGGCGTCCGCCACGCCCCCCAGCGCCAGCACGTCCACCCCCGCACCTCGCAACACCGCGGCCTCGCGCCGGGTGCCGGTTAGAGCCAGGACGGGCGCTACATCCCCCAAGCCGGGCGCTCCATGTTGCCCTGCCGGAGATTGCGGTAGCGGGCCAGCGCCCAGACCGGGAAGTAGCAGGGGTACCCGTGGTAGCGCAGGTAGAACACGCGCGGGAACCCGCCGCCGGTGTAGAGTTCCTGCCCCCACAGGCCGTCCGCCTCCTGGTTGGCCATGAGCCACTGGACGCCGCGCTCTACTTCAGGGGCAGTTGCCTCTCCCACCGCCATCAGGCCGAGCAGGGCCCAGGCAGTCTGCGAGGCGGTCGACTGGCATGTTTCGTGGCCCTTGCGGTCCAGCGCATAGCTATCGCAGCTCTCGCCCCAGCCGCCGTCCGGGTTCTGGATCCGCTTGAGCCAGGCGACTGCACGCACGATCATCGGGTGATCGGTCGGGATGCCCGCCCGCCCCAGCGCGCAGAGCACGGACCAGGTGCCATAGACATAGTTGACCCCCCAGCGGCCGAACCATGAGCCTTCGGCTTCCTGTTCCCGTTCCAGCCAGGCCAGCGCCGCCTTCATCCGCGGGCTGTCGATAGGTTCGCCGAGCTGGGCCAGCATCGACACGCACCGTGCGCCGACGTCAGCGGTTGGCGGATCGAGCAGGGCGCCATGGTCGGCGAAGGGCAGGTTGTTGAGGTATTCCTTGTCGTTATCCGCATCGAAGGCGCCCCAGCCGCCGTCATGGCTCTGCAGGCCTTCGACCCACTCCTTGGCGCGGGCGATGGCCTCGGCGTCTTCTTCGCCGCGCAGGCCGGCTGCGCGGTCCATGGCCATGACGACCACGGCGGTGTCGTCGAGGTCCGGGTAGTAATCGTTGTTGTACTGGAACGCCCATCCACCGGGTCGGACATCAGGCCGCTGATCCGCCCAGTCGCCGACTGTGTCGAGCACCTGCCGGGGCTTCAGCCAGTCAAGCGCCCGGTGGGCCTGCGCCACCGCCTCGTCGCTGCCGACTTCCAGCATGGCGTGCGCGGCCAGTGCCGTATCCCAGACCGGCGAGACGCAGGGCTGGCAGTAGACTTCGTCGTCCTTGATGACGAGCAGGTTCTCGACCGATTTTCGCGCAATCGCGCGGTGCGGATTGTCTTCCGGATAGCCGAGCAGGTCGAACATCATCACCGAATTGGCCATGGCCGGATAGATCGCGCCGAGACCATCCTC
>JAYRPK010000335.1:0-8287 GCA_041911195.1 Novosphingobium sp.
CACCAGCCCCGGCGGCATCGGATAGACCGGCACGTCGAACCCCGGCTGCCGCCGCCGCACGCCGGCTATTTCCGGCTCGAAATAGCCGGTGGCGAAGGCATTGCCGTCGCCGACGCGGACCAGTTCGAAAAAGCGGGTGAAGAAATTGCCGGCCTCGCTCGCCGGCCAGGTCTTGGCCGCTTCGCAGGAATCCTTCCAGTCTCCCGGGCCGGTCAGCTTGCTGGCATCGTTGCGCGCCATCAGCCGCGGGCAGCTTTCGCGGAACGAGACCAGCGCAGTGGCCGCATCGTCGCGCGCGATCCGCAACTGGCCAATATCGGGGCCACGGAAAACACCGGCGGCCCGCGCCGTGCCGGGAGGGGCCGCCGGGCCCGGTTCCGGCGGAACCAGGCCGCCGCAGGCAGCAAGGGTCAGGGAAAATGCAAGCGCGGCGAAACTGCGAAAGCGCCCCGCCGCCATCGGCTTCAGCCCTCGTCGGTTTCGTCGAGCAGCCAGTCCGGCGTGGAGGAATGCACGTTGCGCGAGAAGCTCCACACGTCGTTCGATTCCACCGCATCGACCAGCGATCCGGCGATCACATTGCCCTTGGCGTCGCGCGTGACCGTGGCCACGTCGGCGGTGAACCGCACCGCGACCCGCGCAACCGGTGCCTCATAGCTAGCGGCGACGATCACCATGTCCTCGATCCGGATCAGCCGGTTGTCGAGCACTTCGCCTGCCTTTTCGCGGGCATCGATCGCCGCGACGAAGCCTTCGTAGACGTCGCGGTCGCACAGTTGAGCCAGTTCTTCCTTGTCGCCGCGCCAGAACGCCTCAAGCACCATGCGATAGGCGCCACGCGCGCCTTCCATGAAGTGCAGCGTATCGAACCGGCGATCGGCGGCCGCGATTTCGCGCAGGCCGCGCTCCACCGCCAGAGTTGCGGGCGGAATGTCCGGACGCGCGGGATTGGCATTCGGCCGTTCCAGCGCGCGCGGAGCCGACGCGGCGGGCGCGCCGGGCTTTTCCTCGAACCGGCCCTGGATCGGCTCTTCCTCATGCTCGGCACGGCGGCCGAGCACGCGATAGAGCTGCAGGCCGAGAAACGCGGCAGCCATAGCCAGAATGACAATCTGAATGGTCACGCCTTTGCCTTCTGTTCAGCCTTGGAATCGCCCCGAGGGCTCAAGTGGTTGTTGCTTGTAACCCCAGATAGGTAGCGTTGACAAATGAACAACGCGTGGACGGGTGCATCGGTGCGATTTTTTCGCCAGTCGGAGGCTGGAGGGCAGCATATCCCCTCCCAACCAATTCGGCCAGCGCCATTGCCGCTCGCCCCCCACGGTGCTAGGCGCGCGGCGATTTCAACCCAGGTGCAGGACACAATTCAATGGCCGACGAAGGCAACGTGATCGCCGATCTCAATCTCGGACAGGGTGGCAATGGCGAAGACACCGCCCCCGCCGTGGGAATTATTTCCCAGTATGTGAAGGACTTGTCGGTCGAAAACCCCAATGCGCCGGACAGCTTCCAGTGGGAAGAAGCGCCGCAGATGGACGTGCAGTTCAACATCGCCGCGCGCAAGATCGCCGAAGAGGTCGAGGAAGTCGAACTCAAGATCGTGCTCACCGCCAAGACCGGCAAGGGCACGGCCTATCTGGTCGATCTGTCCTATTGCGGCCTGATCGGCATGCGCAACCTCGACGAAGGCCAGCAGCACGCTTTCCTCTATGCCGAGGCACCGCGCATCCTGTTCCCCTTCGCCCGCCGGGTGATCGCCGATGCCGTGCGCGATGCCGGCTATCCGCCGCTGATGCTTGAACCGCTGGATTTCAACGGCCTCTACATGCAGCAGCTCGAAGCACAGCAGCAGGCAGCCAACGGCGACGTCGCGGGCAACGCCTGACGACCGCCAGAAAGGCCAGGCGATGAGCCTGATCCGCAATGTCGGCACCATCGGCGGGCTGACCGCGATCAGCCGCGTGTTCGGCTTTGCGCGGGACATGCTGCTCGCCCGGGTGCTGGGCGCCGGGCTGGTCGGCGACGCCTTCCAGCTTGCCTTCACCCTGCCCAACACCTTCCGCCGGCTGTTCGCGGAGGGCGCCTTCTCGGTCGCCTTCGTGCCGATGTACAGTCGCGCGCTGCATGGCTCGGAAGGCCAGCAGGGCAGCGAGGAGGCGGCGGAGCGGTTCGCTGGCGACGTACTTTCGGTGTTCCTGTGGGTGCTGGCTGCCTTCAGTGCGCTGTGCATGGTGTTCATGCCGGCGATCGTCTGGCTGCTGGCGCGCGAATATGGCGCGGTGCCCGGCAAGTTCGAGCTTTCCGTGCTGCTTAGCCGGGTGACCTTTCCCTACCTGTTCTTCATCAGCCTGGTGGCCATGCTTTCGGGCCTGCTCAATGCCCGCTCGCGCTTCGGCCCGGGCGCATTGGCGCCAGTGCTGCTCAACATCTTCCTAATCACCGCAATCCTGACTGGTCACTATCTGCGCGGTTCCAGCGGTGACGACACGATTGTGGGCTATGCGCTGGCCATTGCCGTCTCGACCAGCGGCTTTGCCCAGTTCCTCTACCTTCTGTGGGAAACCCGCCGCGCCGGGGTCCGGCTCAAGGTGACCATGCCGCGGATCACGCCCGAAGTGAAGAAACTGGGCCTGCTGATCCTGCCGGCCACGTTCGGCGCGGGCATCTATCAGATCAGCCAGTTGGTCGACACGTTCTTCGCCACTTCGCTGCCGCAGGGTTCGCTGACTCTGCTCAAGCTGGCCGACCGGCTCAACCAGATGCCGCTGGGCATTGTCGGCATTGCCCTGGGCACGGCGATCCTGCCGATGCTCTCGCGCCATATCCACACCGGCGACACCGCCGAGGCGCAGCGGCTCCAGACCAATGCCTTCGAGATAGCCACATTGCTCACCCTGCCCGCCGCCGCCGCGCTGGCGATCTGCGCCCCGGCCTTCTGCACCGCCTTCTTCGTCGGCGGCAAGTTCACTGCCGCCGATGGCGCAATCATGGCCAATATCGTGGTCGCGCTGGTGGCCGGGCTACCGGCCTATGTGGTGGTCAAGATCCTCAACCCCGGCTTCTTCGCCCGCGAAGATACCCGCACGCCGGTCTGGACGGCGCTCGCCTCGCTGATCTTCAATGTCGGGGTCAATCTCTATGTCGTGGGGCGCTATGGCATTGTCGGGCTGGCCGGCGCGACCGCGGCTTCGGCGACGCTCAACTGCCTGCTGCTCTATGCGATCCTGCACCTGCGCGGCTGGTTCCACTTCACCCTGAAGCTGGCGAACCGGATCGCGCGGCAACTGCTGGCGGCAGCGGCCATGGCAGCCGCCCTGTGGTGGGTGCACCCCGGCCTTGCCTCGCATTTCGGCGGTTCGGTGTTCGAGCGGGTGTGGTCGCTTTCGGCGCTGGTGGCATTGGGCCTCTTCGTGTTCTTCGGCGCAGCCTACCTGTTCGGCGCGCTTGACAAGGACCTGATTGCCCTGCTCTCGCGCCGCCGTCCGCGTCGCAACAAGTCCGACGATGAAATCCTGGAGGTCCAGTAGTTCCCATGCGCGTCGTTTCCGGCATCCAGCCCACCGGCAATCTCCACCTCGGCAACTACCTGGGGGCGATCCGCAACTGGGTGCGCATGCAGGAGGATGTCGCGGCGGGCGGCGGGCAGTGCCTGTTCTTCCTGGCTGACCTCCACGCCATCAGCCAGCCGCACGTGCCGGCGGAGCTTTCCGCCAACACCCGCGAAATGGTCGCGGCGCTGGTCGCCTGCGGGGTCGATCCGGACAAGTCGATCCTGTTCAACCAGGCGCAGGTGCCCCAGCATGCCGAGCTGCAGTGGCTCTTGAACGGCACCGCCCGCATGGGCTGGCTCAACCGCATGACCCAGTGGAAGGACAAGGCCGGCAAGAACCGCGAAGGCGCCAGCGTCGCACTGTTCACCTATCCGGTGCTGCAGGCGGCCGATGTGCTGCTCTATCAGGCCAGCCACGTTCCGGTGGGCGAGGACCAGAAGCAGCACCTCGAACTGGCCCGCGACATCGCCCAGAAGTTCAACAACGACTTCTGCGCCGAGGATGCCCCGGTGTTCACCCTGCCCGACCCGATCATCCCGCCCGAAGCCGCGCGGATCATGAGCCTGCGCGACGGTTCGGCGAAGATGAGCAAGTCCGATCCCTCGGACATGAGCCGCATCAACCTTACCGACGATGCCGATGCGATCATGCAGAAGGTGCGCAAGGCCAAGACCGACCCCGAGCCGCTGCCCGGCGACAAGGCGGGGCTGGAAGGCCGGCCCGAGGCGGCGAACCTCGTCGGCATCTATGCGGCGATGGCGGGCAGCAGCGTGGAAGCGGTGCTTGGCCAGTTCGGCGGCGAAGGCTTCGGCAAGTTCAAGCCGGCGCTGGGCGAGCTGCTGGTCGAAAAGCTGGCGCCGATCAATGCGCGGTTCAACGATCTGCGGCACGACCGGGCGGCGCTCGACGCAATCCTGCGCTCTGGCGCGGAAAAGGCGCGGGCGCTGGCGGTGCCGACGCTGCACGCTACCTATGCCGCCCTCGGGCTGGTAAGAGGCTGATAAAGGAGAGGATTCGACATGACACAAGCCAGAACCGAAGGCATTGCCATCATCACCGGCGCCGCATCGGGCATGGGCGAAGCTTCCGCGCGCCTGATGGGCGAAGCCGGCTGGGAGCTGTTGCTGTGCGACGTCAATGCCGAGCGGCTTGCCTCCGCGGCCACGGCCATGGGCCAGGGCAATGCCGACCAGCTGGCGGGCGACATATCCGCTGCCGATTTCGGCGACAGGCTGGTGGCCGCGCTCAAGGGCCGCAAGATCGGCGCGCTGATCCACTGCGCCGGCCTCTCGCCGACCATGGCCAGCGCCGAGCGCATCCTCGAAGTCAACCTTGCCGCCACCATGCGGCTCACCGCCACCGTCCTGCCGCACATGAGCGAGGGCGCCTGCGCAGTGCTCTTCGCCAGCTCGGCCGCCCACCAGATCGGCGACCGCATGGACGAAACCATCGGCGCGGTGGTCACTCCTGAGGCCGTCGCCAGCCTCGAGCCCATTTGCCAGGGCAATTCCGGCATGGCCTATTCGGTGGCCAAACGCGGCGTCTATCTCTGGACGCGTTACATCGCCCACGAATTCGGCGCCAAGGGCTGCCGCACCGCCTCGATTTCGCCGGGCATCATCGCCACTCCGATGGGCAAGCAGGAAATGGAGCAGCAGGCGATCATGAAGGTGCTGGTCGAAAAGAGCGCCCTGCCCCGCCCGGCCGTGGCCGAGGAAGTGGGCGCGGTCGCGGTGTTCCTGTGCTCGCCGCAGGCCAGCTTCATCACCGGCACCGACATTCTCGTCGACGGCGGCTCGCTGGCGCGCAATCCCTTCGCCTGAGGCACGGCAAGATGACCCGGCGCCGGATGCACTTCATCACCCTGATGTGCGCCGGCCCGACCAACCACAACAACGGCGGCTGGCGGCACCCGGACGGCGACGGCCACCTGGTGCTCGATCCCGCGCGCTACGAGGAGATCGCCCGGATCAGCGAGCGCGGTCTGTTCGACGGCATTTTCCTGGTCGACTACCAGTTTACCCAAGGCCAGCGCGAAGGCTTTCCCAACCCGGTGGTGCAGTATGGCGGGCAGATGGTCATGCTCGACCCGCTGCAACTGCTATCCTGCATGGCCCGCGTGACCAGCCACATTGGCCTCGCGGCAACGCTCTCCACCTCGTTCCACCACGCCTATCACTTGGCCCGCACCTTCGCCTCGCTCGACCACATCAGCCACGGCCGCGCGGGCTGGAACGTCGTCACTTCGGGCAACCCGGCCGAGGCGCGCAATTTCGGCATGGAGGCTTTGGACGAGCGGGTGAACCGCTACGACCATGCCGACGAGGTGCTGGAAGCCTGCATGGCGCTGTGGAACACCTGGGAAGCCGATGCGCTCAAGCTCGACAAGGCACGCGGGCTGTTCGCCGATCCCGAGAAAGTCCATTTCGTCCGCTACGAGGGCAAGACCGTCCGCACCGAAGGTGGCCTCACTACGCCCCATATGCCGCAGGGCAGCCCGGTGCTTATGCAGGCCGGCTCAAGCCCGCGCGGCATGGACTTCGCCGCACGCTGGGCGGAGGCGATCTTCACCGTGCAGCAGGAGCCCGGACTGATGCGGGCCTTCTATGCCGACATCAAGGCGCGGGTGGCGGCGAACGGGCGAGAGCCGCACCACTGCGCCGTCCTGCCCGCGCTCGACATCATTGTCGCCGAAAGCGACGAACAGGCACGCGCGCAAGCGGACTATGTCGACAGCCTCGCCAGCGTCGAGCTGGGCCTGCAGACCCTGTGCGACCTCACCGGCATCGACCTTCGGAAATATCCGTTGGACGCAGTCTTCGCCGATCTGCCGGTCGAGCCCGAGCGTATCGTCTCGGTCGGCCTCTACCAGAACGTCTGTGGCATCCGCCGCGACGGGCGTCCGCTGACGATCGGCGAGGCGGCGCGGCTTTATGCCTCGACCTGGATGGCCCCCCGCGTGGTCGGCACTCCCGGCCAGATCGCCGATCACATGCAGGAAATCTTCGAGACGGACTGCTGCGACGGCTTCGTCATCGGCACTTCGACCATGCCGATGGGCCTTGCCAATTTCGTAGACTTGGTGGTGCCGGAACTGCAGCGGCGCGGGCTATACCGGACCGAATACGAGGGGCGCAGCTTCCGCGAGAACCTGCGCTTGTGATCACCCACACTGTCCCGTGACGGGACCACATTCAACCGCTGTTCAGCGCTTGAATTGTAGCATAAACCGGTTGCAACGGCCGCAATGGCACGCGAGGTATCGGACATGAACGACAAGATCAGCATGCGCCTGGCACTGGTGGCACTGCCCCTGATGCTGCTGCTTTCCGCCTGCGCGCAGAACTTCAACGCCAATGTCTCGCGCTTCCAGTCGCAGCTTCCCGCACCCGCCGGGCAGACCTTCGCCGTGGTCGCCGACGATCCGGCCATGGCCGGCGGCATCGAGTTTTCGCAATATGCATCGCTGGTGGCGGCGCAGATGGAAAAGCAGGGCTACACGCCCTCCAGCCCCGAGCAGGCCTCATTGCTGGTCCGCTTCGACTATGGCGTCGACAAGGGGCGGGAGCGTGTGCAGTCGACCGGGTTCCGGCATGATCCCTTCTGGGGCTCATGGTATGGCTATGGCCGGCGGGGCTATTGGGGCCCTCGCGGCTACTATCCGCGCGGCATGTGGGGCTATGGCTGGTACGATCCCTGGTTCGACCAGGGCTATGAAAGCTACACCGTCTATACCAGCGGCATCGAACTGAAGATCGACCGCCGGGCCGACAACGCCCGCCTGTTCGAAGGCAAGGCCGAGGCGGTATCGACGTCCAACCGGCTGCAATACCTGGTGCCGAACCTGGTCGAGGCAATGTTCACCGGCTTCCCGGGCAATTCGGGCGAAACCGTGCGGATCAGTGTGGCGCCGGAGAAGCGGCAGCCGAAGTAGACTCGCCCGCAAAGATCCTCCCCCTCCGGGGGAGGGTTTCAACCCTTCAGCGACACCACGCCGCCGGTCGACCCAAACCCGCCGGCCCCGCGCGCCGTGTCGTCCAGTTCCTCGGTCTCCAGCCAGGCCGCGCGCGTCACCGGTGCCAGCACCAGTTGCGCCACCCGGTCGCCACGCTGGATGTCGAAGGCATCGGCGCCATGGTTGATCAGAATGACCTTGAGCTCGCCGCGATAGTCCGAATCGATCGTGCCCGGCGTGTTGGGCACGGTGATGCCATGCTTCAGGGCCAGGCCAGAGCGCGGTCGCACCTGTATCTCGAAGCCCGGCGGGATCGCCAGGGCAAGGCCGGTGGCGACGGCATGTCGCGCGCCGGGCGCGATCGTCACGGTTTCGGCCGAAACCACGTCCATGCCGGCGGCACCGAGGGTGGCATAGGCAGGCAGGTCCAGCCCGTGGCCGTGCGGCAGCCGCTTGACCAGCACCGGCACTTCACTTGGCGAATGCAAGGGCAATCCTTTCCACCAGCACGCGGGCGACATCGCCCTTGGGCAACTTCTTCAGGTCCTCGACGGCGTCGGCGGTGACGATGTGGACGGCATTGTCGTCGCCGCCCATCACGTCGCCCGAAACATCGTTGGCGACGATCCAGTCGACACCCTTGCGCTTGCGCTTTTCCTTGGCGTTTTCGACCACGTTCTCGGTTTCGGCGGCAAAGCCGATCAGCAGCTTGGGGCGATGCCGCCCGGCGGCGGTCGTGGCGAGGATGTCGGGGTTTTCGGTCAAGAGCAGCGCCGGCGGG
>JAYRPK010000336.1:0-2980 GCA_041911195.1 Novosphingobium sp.
GGCAGGACGTGTTCGATTACGTCGAGATGTTCTACAACCCGGTGCGCAAGCATGTCAGGAACGGGATGCTGTCGCCCGTCGAGTTCGAACGGCGGCAGATTTTGAAAGCGGAAGGCGTCTAGAAAACTAGGGGCTACTCAGGTATTCATTTGGAAAATAATTTGCAGGCCTATTCAGAGGGATATTTCAAAATCTGGTCGGACTCCGCCTCCGCCATTTCCGCCATTTTTTCGAACATTTCAGCTTCCCTCCGGGGTTACAGACCGTTGGGGATGTGACGACTTTTGTGCCATCCCCAGTTGGGCCACGTTCTGTTGGTCTGGTGTGAGGTGTGCCAGGTACATCTCGGTCGTCTGGATGCTGGTGTGTCCGAGAATGCCCTGAAGTGTGCGGCGCGAGGGCTTCGACATTGCCCGTTGCACGGTGGAACGGCTGATGCGCGAGCTGGGCTTGCAGGGTGTAACCCGAGGCAACGCGGTGCAGACGACGATCACCGACAAGGCAGCGTTGTGTCCGCTCGATCAGGTCAACCGGCAGCCGGTGCCATCCCTTTGAAAGTGCCCTGTGTCATCCTGTTCCCACTCTCATTTTGTGTGTGTGAAACCGCGCTGACGCGGGTGGCGGTTTGACTATGTCTTGTAGGAGCGGTCTATCAAGGCGGCTGCCCGGCGAGATCCGATCGCAGAGTAACAGGCGCGGATTGGCGAAGTCTTTCAATCGTCCAGAGCGGTATAGCGAAAATCTCGGAACGTGGCCGCTGCCGGGCCCGCCGCATAGAGCCCCGGCCTCAACGCCAGGAAGCCGCCGCGCACATTGTGGTGATAGCCCGAGACTTCCATCCCCCGGTCGAACCTCCGCCAGGTTTTCCCCGCATCGCCGCTGGTGTGGATCGAGACGATGTGCCGCCGGTTGGTGATACGCATGCGCATGCGTCGCCCATGCGGATTGGCGGGGCGGGCGCGCTCGATTCCGTACTGGTGGGTGACGAAGCGCGCTTCGTCGAAGCCCAGCCCGCAATAAAGCCGGTCATCGTAGAACAGCACCATGCCTGCGGTGCCCCCTTGCGCGACCTCGATATCGCATTCGATGCGATAGGAGGTATCGCCCGCGGTCAGCACCAGTGGCGATCCGCTCGAGGGCGCTGAGCCCCTGCCTTGCAGGTGCAATGCGCCGCCTTCCACGGCGATGCGCGAAGCCTCGTCCAGGGCCGGGCGGAAGAAGGTCCATTTCGTGCCCAGCGCCAGCGGGGCGGTAAAACCGTCGGAAAGCGCCATGCCGTGCGGCATGGCCTCTCCTGACGATGGCGAATGGATCGGGCGGGAAAGATCACCGCCCGTCATGCGCGGCCAACCGTCCGCCGTCCATTCAACGGGGTCGAGCAGGCATTGCCGACCCAGGGTCCAGAAATGCGCCTCGTAGCCGTGATAGAGTGACCACCACGATCCGTCCGGGCCTTCGACCAGCGAGGCATGCCCGCGCGACCACCAGGCTTCGGCATCCGATCGGGTGCGCACCAGCGGGTTGCCGGGGTGCTGCTGCCATGGCCCGTGGATCGAGCGGGAACGCGCGGCGATCACCATGTGGCCGGTAGGCGGGCCGGCCGTGCCGCCGACGGCAGTGAGCATGTGAAACCAGCCCGCGTGGCGGTGGATCTTGGGGCCTTCCGGGCTGAAGCCTTCGACGTCCCAGTCTTCCGGGTAATGCCAGGGATCGTAAACGTGCTCCACGTCGCCGGCGAGGCTGAGGCCATCCGCCGCCAGTCGCACCCTGTCGCCGCCCGAAAGGAACAGCCAGCGCGAACCGTCTTCGCCCACCGCATGGCAGGGATCGATGTGGCCGTGCAGGCCCAGCGGCAGCGGGTCGGACCAGGGGCCGTCGATATGCTCGGCCCAGGCGACGAAGATGTCGTTGGGCTGCGCCTTGACCGGAATGTAGAGGAAATAGCGCCCCTGGTGCTTTTCAAGGCTGACCGCCCATACCGAACCGATGTTGCACTGCAGCGCGGTCTTGCGCGGCTGCCAGTTCACCAGGTCGCGCGAATGCCAGATGGTGAGGCCGGGATAGGCGTCGAAGCTGGAAAAGGTCAGGTAATAGTCGCGCCCGTCCTTGAGGATCGCCGGATCGGCCCGGTCGCCGGACAGGACCGGGTTGAGAAATGTGCCGTTGCCAAGGTCCGCCTTGCGTTGGTTGTCGAACCCGCGCCGCCACCTTGCCGGGTTGGGCAACGCCGCTGCCTTGCCCGGAGCGACGCCAGTCGAAAGCCCCAGGGCGCCCATTGTCGCGGCCTTGAGCGCATCGCGCCGGTCCATGGCGATCAGCCGAGCCCCACCGTGCGCGCCCAGGCGCGCCAGAGCTCCGGCCAGGCCCCGACCGGCTTGCCCACTGCCTTGCGCAGGCCAAAGCCATGGCCGCCATTGGCGAACAAGTGCATTTCCACCGGCACCTTGCGCACCCGCAGCGCGGCGTGGAGCCGCAGCGTGTTGTCCACCGGCACCACATCGTCGTCCTCGGCATGCAGCAGGAAGTGCGGCGGGGCATCGGCGGGTACATTGCGATCCGGCGAATGGGCCGTTTCCTGATCCGCCGTCGGCGCGTTGCCGATCAGCTTCTCGCGCGATCCGGCATGGGCGATCGCCGAGTCCATGCTCACCACCGGATAGATCGGCGCGGCGCTGTGCGGCCGGGCAGAAAGGCGGTCGGCCGCATCGACGGGCGCATAGACCGGCGCGGCGAAGCGCGCGGCAAGATCGGCGCAGACATGGCCGCCAGCGGAAAAGCCCATGGCGGCGATGCGCTCGGGTTCCACGGCGAAGTCGCGCGCGCGATGGCGGATCAGCCGCATAGCCCGCTGCGCATCGGCCAGCTGCACGTCGGGCCCGGAAGTCCAGCCCTCGCCCGGAAGGCGGTAGAACAGGACGAAGGCGTTAAAGCCGCGCGCGGCCAGCCAGCGCGCCATCTCGTATCCTTCCTTGTCGACCAC
>JAYRPK010000337.1:0-10456 GCA_041911195.1 Novosphingobium sp.
AGGTCGAGCCCGGTCATGATGTCGCTGGCATTGGCCGTGCCGGGAAGGAACGGCACGCCAGCCGCAATCGCCGCCCGGCCGAGGTCGGCGGTCAGCCCCGGCGAAACGATGAATTCCGCGCCCGCCACCAGCGCCTTGTCGAGATCGGCGGGATTGAGCACCGTCCCCGCACCGACCACCGCGCCGGGTACCTGTTTCATTTCGCGGATGACATCGAGCGCGCAGGGCGTGCGCAGCGTCACTTCCAGCGCCGGCAGCCCGCCCGCCACCAGCGCCTGCGCCACCGGCAGGGCATGGGCCAGATCCTCGATCACTAGCACCGGGATCACCGGGGCAAGCCGCATTAACGCTTCGGGACTGGTCATCGATCATGCTCCAGGGCAAAGGCCGCCGCCGCACCGTAGAGGCCCGGTTGCGGGTGAGTCACCAATTTCACCGGAATGCTATCCATCCTCGGGCGATAGCGCCCCTTGTCGCAGAAGCGGGCGTGGAAGCGGCTGCCTGGTAACAGTTGCCGAATTCGGTTGGTCAGGCCGCCGGTCAAGGCCACGCCAAGTGCGCCGTGCGCCAGCGACAGGTCGCCCGCAGCCGAGCCATAGGCGGCAAGGAACAGGGAAAGCGCATGGGGCTCTTTCCCGGCAATCGCATCCGACCACAGCTCCGCATCGCTGCGCCTGTCGCCGGGGGCAAAGCAACGCACGATCTCGCCCAGGCCCGGGCCGGAGACGACGCGCTCGATCGAGCAGCGGCCATGCTGTGCCGCAATGGCGCGCGATAGCCGTTCCTCGTCTGCGTCGAGCGGAGCAAAGTGGACGTGCGATCCCTCGGTTTCGAGGACCGCAATACCTTGCGCGCGCCTTTGCAGAACGGCGACACCCAGCCCGGTGCCGGGCCCCAGCACCGATATGGCCCCGCGTTCGGGCAGGGGAACTTCTGGCCCGCACAAGTGCGCCATGTACTCGGGGCCGAGCGCGTGGACGGCATGGGCCATCGCGCCGAAATCGTTGAGCAGGGTGAAGCTGTCGAGCCCGAGATCATCGGCGAGAGTTTCCGGATCGACCACCCAGTGCGAATTGACGAAGCGCACCGGCCCGCCGATCACCGGGCCCGCCAGCCCCAGCGCCGCATGGCGCGGCAGCGGCGCGCCGATTGTCTCGCCCAGCGCTTTCCAGGCGCTGGCCATGCCGGCGTGATCGGCGGCGGGCAGCACCACCGGATCGCCCAGCGAGACCACGCGGCCCTCATGCACTTCGGCCAGGGCGAAGCGCGCATTGGTGCCGCCGATGTCGCCCGCGACGATCAGCATGGCAAAGTGGGCGGATTGTCTTGCATTGCCGAGCCGGTTAGCAGCGACGGCACGGCAATTCCACTGCCAGGGAAAAGATGTGACCAAGCGCTACGATGCACTTATTGTCGGCGGCGGTCACAACGGCCTAGTCTGCGCCTTCTATCTGGCGCGCGCCGGACTCAAGGTACTGGTGCTGGAGAGGCGGCACCTGCCGGGCGGCGCGGCGGTGACCGAGGAATTCGCGCCCGGCTTTCGCAATTCGACCGCCAGCTACACGGTCAGCCTGCTCCAGCCCAGGGTGATCGCCGACATGCGGCTGCACGAACGCGGCCTTCGGATCGTCGAGCGGCCGATCGGCAACTTCTTCCCCTGGCCGGACACCTACCTCAAGCTTGGCGGCGGCATGGCTCGCACCCAGGCGGAGTTCGCCCGCTTCTCGCAAGCCGACGCCGAGGCCTATCCTGCCTATGACGCGGCGCTGACGCGGCTGGCCGATGTGCTGCGTGGCCTTGCGCTGCAAGTGCCGCCCAACGCGAGCGGCGGCATCGGCGCACTGCTTTCCGCCGCCAGGCAGGGCTGGCCGATTTCGCGCATGGAGTTGGAGGCGCAGCGCGACCTGCTGGCGGTCTTCACCAAAAGCGCGCGCGAGTTCCTCGACCAGTGGTTCCAGGACGATCACATCAAGGCGGCCTTCGCCTTCGATGCCACGGTGGGCAATTATGCCGGCGTTTCCACCCCCGGCTCGGCCTATGTGCTGCTGCACCACGTGTTCGGCGAAGTGAACGGCAACAAGGGCGCCTGGGGCCACGCCTTGGGCGGCATGGGGGCGATCACCCAGGCCATGGCCGGGGCCTGCCGCGACATGGGCGTCGAAATACGGCTGGAGGCGCCCGTCGCACAAGTGCTGGTCGATGGCGGCAAGGCAGTGGGCGTGCGCCTTGAAGGCGGCGAGGAGATCGTCGGCCACACTGTCGTCGCAAATGTCGGCCCGGCGCTGCTTTTCGCGAAAATGATCGATCCCACCGATCTCACGCCCGAGTTCCGCCGCCGGATGCAGGGCTACAGGACCGGATCGGGCAGCTTTCGGATGAATGTGGCGCTGTCGGAGCTTCCCGATTTCACTGTGCTGCCCGGCAAGGTCCAGGCCGAGCACCATGGCGCCGGCATCGTCATTGCCCCCGGCCTCGACTACATGGACCGCGCCTACGACCAGGCCCGCGCACATGGCTGGTCGAAGCAGCCCGTGGTGGAAATCACCATCCCCTCGACGCTCGATCCGACGCTTGCCCCCCAAGGCGCGCATGTCGCCAGCCTGTTCTGCCAGCACTTCGCGCCCGAACTGCCGGACGGGCGAAGCTGGGACGAGGAGCGGGAGGCCGCCGCCGACAGCATCGTCGACACCGTCACCGAGCACGCGCCCAATTTTCGCGCCAGCATTGTCGCCCGCCAGATCCACTCGCCGCTCGACCTCGAACGCAAGTTCGGCCTGATCGGCGGCGACATCTTCCACGGCCGGATGAGCCTCGACCAGCTATGGTCGGCTCGGCCGGTGCTGGGGCATGGCGACTATCGCGCGCCCATCGGGGGCCTTTACATGTGCGGTTCGGGCACGCACCCCGGCGGCGGGGTCACCGGCGCGCCGGGGCACAATGCGGCAAGGGTCATAATTCGCGATTGCAGGCGCTAACCCGGCCACTCCTGGTCGGCGAGCCGGTTCAGCCCCAGCATGAATTCATGCACGATCAGGTGTTCGTAGACCCCGGTGACGGCGAATGGCTCCTTCGCGAACCAGTCGCGCACCGCCTGTTCGCTTTCCGCCTCAAAGATGTAAAACGAGCTGCACTGGTTGCCCGCCTCGTCCTTGCAGACACCGACGAACCGCAGCGGCCCGTCGTTGGCCTTGACGTATTGGCGATGCTCGGCGCGCACGGCATCGCGCTTGGCCATCGAGTGGGGCGGATAGTCGAGGCAGAAAACGCTGTAGAGCGGCATGTGAATCCTCCCAAAATTTCCGACCTTTCTGCCTCGAAACCTGCAGTATGGCGATAGGTCTTCGATCGGAGTCCGTCCCACATGCATGGAATCCCACCGGCCCGCTCACGCTTTCAATCTGGCTGAAATAGAGACTGGCCGTCAGCCATTGCAAACGCCCTCGCCACCCGCGCATCGTAATCGTCGGCCAATTCCCGCAGCGCACTTGCGCCATCGCCAGTAAATGAGGGGCCATGCATCAAGGCAAGCCGGCGCGGTGCGAAGCCGGCAAGCTTGCGCAACGTGGCGCCCATTGCGGGATTGAGGGCAGAATATCCGGCAATGTCCTCCGCGGCGATGGCCGGGCCGACGATGTCGCTTTCGGTGGTGGCCGGCCCGGAGCCATATTGGGTGAAGAGATCGCCGCACAGGAGCGTCCCCGTCGTCTCTTCGTAGGCCAGGCCCGCTTCCCAGCCGTGCGGCACATGCGGTGTATCGATGTAGCGCACGCGCTTGCCTCCGAGGTCAAGCACTTCGCTGTCCGCGAGTACACGTGGCGGGCGGTCGGCCATGTCGTTGAGCGAAACCATGCAGGCGGTCATGCCATGTGCGATCTGGGCACGGGGCGCCTCGGCCAGCCAATGGTTCATCGCCCCGCATTCGTCTGCCTCATAATGACCGAAAGTGATCCAGCGCAGGCTTTCCAGCGGCATCACGCGAGCGACGGCTTCCCGCACCGACGGAAACAGGCCGCGCATGCCGGTGTGAAACAGCAGCGGCTCGTCCGCCATGACGAGGAACTGGTTGAAGGTGAGCCCGCCCGGCTCGACCTGCGGCACGAAGGTTGAAAACCGGAACAGGCCATCGGCAATTTCGTCGACACCGGTCTGCATGGATGATCTCCTCGAATTTTGACAATACACGTGTGTGTAGTTAAATTCTGGGAATTCGTCAATTTGATTTCACATTGGTGTGCAGCGAAATTTATGGCCCGGAAATATACCCTCAAGCGCCGTGCCGAGAGCAAGGCAGACACCCGGCGTCGGATCGTCGAGGCAATGGTCGAATTGCATGGACTTGTCGGCCCGGCGAGGACGACAGTCAGCATGATCGCTGAACGCGCCGGGGTGCAGCGGCACACATTCTACGCCCACTTTCCGGATGAGCGTAGCATGCTCATGGCCTGCTCGGGCCATGTCATGGAAGCCGATCCGATGCCGGAGGCCGAACCCTGGCGGGCGCTGGCGGAGCCGGTCGAAAGACTGACGATGGGTCTGCGCGAAATCTACGGCTGGTTCGCGCGAAATGCCGCTGTCGTGGGCAATGCCCTGCGAGACGAGGAGTTCGATCCGCTGATCGGAGAAGTCAACGCATTGCGCATTGGACCACCCATGGCCTCTTACCAGGAAGTACTCGGCCAGGGACTCACGGCAAAGCAGCGCGCCATGTTGGCGCTCGCCCTCAGTTTCCACACCTGGCGCACGCTGACGCGCGATGCCGGCATGACGCAGCAGGACGCGGCGGCAGCGATGGCGGATGCCGTTACCGTGTAGCGAGCAAAGATGCTGTCTAGCGCCCGGCGCGACTTTCCACCCAACGGTCGAGCTGATTGTGGAAATGCGCAACCTTCGGCTCCTGCCGGGTTAACGCCATGCGTTTCATCGCCTGGTTGCGCAGGCCGATCTGCTGGGCTTCCAACTGCTGGAAATCCTGCTCCAGCGCGAGGAAATAGGGGAAGTGCTCGCCCACCGGCACTTGCCGAAGCGGCTCGCGCGCTGCCTCTCGCTCCTCGGGGGGCAGCCAGTGGATGTTGGTCACCTGCCAGAAGCAGCGGTTGGGATCGCCCTGGGGGTCGGGCCGCATCCAGATCACCGTCGCCTCCCCCGCGCCGACCTGGATGTAGACGTTGGGGAACAGCACCCAGAACTGGTAGTCGCTGAGCTGGTTGTCGGTCAGCTGGCTGACGTCGAGGCCCTTGGCGGTGAAAGTATCGCGCTTGGCCTGCTGGAGGAGAGTGCGGCCGGTGACGCCCTCGGGCAGGTCTATGGTGCCGTCGGGGGCAGTGTATTGCGCCACCAGCGCCTCGAAGCGCGGCATGACGTCGGCAAGGCCCGGAAAATTGGCGATGGGCAAGGCGCGGACCATCTCCACGCTTGCCGGGCCATCGAGCAGGGCCTCGCCCGGCGCGCCGAAGGGAACGGTGGTGGCGGCGTGCCAGCCGAACAGGCCGCAGCGTTCCTGCGAGAAATCCGTGAAAGGGATCAGTTCCGGGTGGACGCCCTGCACGTGGTAGCCCTCGAGGAAGGCATCGAGCACGGTCTTCCAGTTGGCCTCTATCGTCTCGCGCACGTTGAGACCGACCGGGACCATGTCCTCCAGCCGGTAGGCGGCCAACTGCGGCCCCGCCTCGCCGAGGAAGTCCGCCAGCGGCGCGCAGCCGGGATCAGGGTTGAGGAAGAGGAAGCCGGCGAAGAGGTCAACCGGCACTTCGATCAGGCCGAATTCCTCCTTCGCACCGACGAACTCTTCCACCGGCCCTCCATAGTCAGGCTTGGCGATGGAGAGACACTTGCCGTCGAGCCCATAGGACCAGTTGTGATAGGGGCAAGTGAACCGCGCCGAGCGGCCCTTGCCCTCGCAAAAGGCATTGCCCCGGTGGCGGCAGGCATTGACGAAGCCCTTCACCGTGCCGTCCTTCTGCCGCACCAGCACGTAGGACTGGTCGAACAGCTCATGCACCAGCCAGTCGCCGGCTTGCGGAATCTCGTCGGCGCGGCCGGCGATCTGCCAGACGCGCATCCACAGGTTCTCCCGCTCGCGCGCCGCGAACTCCGGCGAAGAGTAGCGCTCGGTCGAAACCCGCATGTCCAGCCGGGAGAAGTCGATCCCCCCGATCAGCGGAGCCATGTCCATGGCGAGCCCCGGCACTGCCGCGTTCATCCTCTTGCTCTCCTCTGCCCGCCGTGCATCATGGCCGACGCAAGGGAGATGATGCAATGGAAGAAGCGCTGCAACGGCTGCTGGACGAGGACGCCATCAAGAAAGTGCACCTGCGATACTGCCGCGCGATCGACCGGCGCGACTTCGAGCTGTTGCGCAGCTGCTATCACCCCGACGCGATCGACGATCATGGCGATTTCGTCGGCGGGATCGATGATTTCATCGCGTTCTGCCGCGAAGGCACGCTCAACTTCCTTTCGACCACGCACCATACGACCAACATGCTGGTGGAAGTGGACGGAAACAGCGCCACGACTGAATTCTACGGCCGCGCCTATCACCGCGTGCCGGCTGGGGAAGACGGGGTGGAGAAGGACTTTGCCGTCAACACGCGCTGGGTGGACCGGTTCGAGAAGCGGGATGGCGAGTGGCGGATTGCGAAGCGGCTGGTAGTGGTCGATACCGACCGGGTCGATCCGGTGAACGAGCGCTGGGTGCCTGACGAGCAATATCGCGGGCGGCGGGACCGGAGCGATCCGGTTTATCAGGGAGGGTGATTACTGGTTCAGCAACCGGACCAGCGCGCCGCCGGCCGCCGAGCCCAGCACAACCCCGGTAAACACGCGCCATGCCACCGGCGAGATCCGGCCAAAGGCTCTGGCGCCCAGCCAGTCGCCGAGGACGACGGCAGGAAACAGCAGTGCCGCCATGGCGAAGGCGCGCCAATCGGCAACCCGCAGCACCAAGGCCGAGCCCACGCCGGCAAGCGATGTCGCCATGAACACCGTCATCATCGAGGCCCGCGCCACCGCAGGGGCGATACGCCTGCCCAGGTAATAGGGCGCCAGCGGTGCGCCGGGCATGCCGGCAAAGCCGTTGAACAGGCCGCTGGCGATTCCCGTAGCGGTGGTCAAACCCCGGCTGGGTGGGTGCGGCTCGCGCTGCGGCAGCAGGAAGGCGGCAAAGGCGCCAAGCGCGACCAAGGCAATCAGCAAGCGAGCAAGCGGCGGCTCGGTGATCGCGAGCAACCACAGGCCCGGAGGCGTCGCCACTGCCGCCAGCACCGCGATGTAGCGCGCCGTATGCTCGGCATTGGCAAGGCTGGGCCGGATATCCTTGAGCCCGATCAGCAGGCCAAGCACGTTGGCGGCGACCACGGCCTGGGCAGGGGTAACCGCCAGCCCCAGCACCGGTACCAGCAGGATCGCCATGCCGAAACCGGCGAGGCCCCGCACGAATGCCGAAGCCAGCGCCGCCAGCAGCGCGACGGCGATCGCCAGTATCGAGAAACCCGCGATCAAGCGGACCTGAGATCGGGCGGCAGGGCCTCTGCCTTGAGCATGGCGATCGCCTCGGCCAGCGGCATCACCCGCTGGCGCTCCTCGCCCAGCGTGCGGATGGCGACAGTGCCTTCCTCCGCCTCGCGCTTGCCGACGACCAGCAGGTGCGGCACCTTGGCCAGCGAGTGCTCGCGCACCTTGTAGTTGATCTTCTCGTTGCGAAGATCGCTCTCGGCGCGCAGGCCAGCGGCCTTGAGCTGCCTTTCGACATCGAGCGCATAGTCGTCGGCGTCCGACACGATGGTCGCCACCACCGCCTGCACCGGGGCCAGCCAGACCGGCAGTTTGCCGGCATAGTGCTCGATCAGGATGCCAATGAACCGCTCGTAGGAGCCGAAGATCGCGCGGTGTAGCATGACCGGGCGGTGCTTGTCCCCGTCCTCGCCGATGTAGCTCGCATCAAGGCGTTCGGGCAGGACATAGTCGGACTGGATCGTGCCGACCTGCCAGGTGCGACCGATCGCATCGGTAAGATGCCATTCGAGCTTGGGGCCATAGAAAGCGCCCTCACCGGGCAGCTCTTCCCAGTCATCGTTGGCATTCGCCAGCCCGGCGTCGCGAACGGCCTGGCGCAGGCCTTCTTCCGCCTTGTCCCAGTCCGCATCCGAACCGAACCGCATGTCGGGGCGCAGCGCCAGCTTCAACGAGTAGGTAAAACCGAAATCCTGGTAGATCCGGTCCGCAAGGCGGCAGAAGGATTGCACCTCGGCGACGATCTGGTCCTCGCGGCAGAAGATGTGTGCGTCGTCCTGGGTGAACTGGCGCACCCGCATCAGGCCATGCAGCGCGCCGTGCGGCTCGTTGCGGTGGCAACACCCGTTCTCGTAGAACCGCAGGGGAAGTTCGCGATAGGACTTGATGCCCTGCCGGAAGATCAGGATGTGCGCCGGGCAATTCATTGGCTTGAGCGCCATCCAGTCGGCCTCGCCGGAGATGACCGGTCCCTCGTCCTCGGTATTCGGCACCTCGTCGGGGATGACGAACATGTTGGCGCGATACTTGCCCCAGTGGCCGGACTGTTCCCACTGGCGAGCGTCCATGACCTGCGGCGTCTTGACTTCGCGATAGCCCGCACCGTGGATCGCGCGCCGCATGTAATCCTCGAGCGCGCGATAGATGACAAAGCCCTTGGGGTGCCAAAACACCGAGCCATGGGCTTCCTGCTGCAGGTGGAACAGGTCCATTTCCTGCCCCAACCGCCGGTGATCGCGCTTGGCCGCTTCCTCGAGCCGCGTCAGGTGCGCGTCGAGCTGCTTCTTGTTGAGCCAGCCGGTGCCGTAGATGCGGGTGAGCTGCTGGTTCTTCTGGTCGCCGCGCCAGTATGCCCCGGCGACGCGCATCAGCTTGAAGGCCGCAGGATCGAGCTTGCCGGTGCTGGGCAGGTGCGGGCCGCGGCACATGTCGAGCCAGTCGGAACCCGACCAGTAGACCGTCAGCTCCTCGCCTTCCGGCAGTTCGGCGGCCCATTCGGCCTTGAAGCGTTCGCCCTCGGCGGTCCAGCGGTCGATCAGTTGCTGGCGGCTCCAGGCCTCGCGGCGCAGCACCTTGTCCGCCCGGATGATCTCGCGCATCTTTTCCTCGATGGCGGGAAGGTCGTCCATCGAGAACGGCTCGCGGCCTTCCGGCGCGAGGACATCGTAGTAGAAACCGTCGTCGGTCGAGGGGCCGAAGGTGATCTGCGTGCCGGGCCACAGCGCCTGAACCGCTTCGGCCAGCACGTGGGCATAGTCGTGCCGGGCAAGGTCGAGCGCCTCGGCCTCGTCGCGCGCAGTCACCAGGGCCAGTTGGGAATCGCCGGTGAAGGGCCGAGTGAGGTCGACCAGCTCGCCGTCCACACGCGCGGCAAGCGCGGCCTTGGCGAGGCCGGGGCCGATGGCGGCTGCGACATCGGCGGGAGTGGAGCCCGCGGGCATTTCGCGCGTGGAACCGTCGGGCAGGCTGATCTTGAACATTTCGGACATGGGGGAGGCCCTTAGCGGGGGGAAGGGCCTGCCTCAATGCCGTTCTGCTGCTGCGCGGCATGCAGGGTGGCATAGGACTGCCGCAGCGCGTGCCGGGCCTTCATCACGCCCTCGCGCGGCAGGGCGCAGATTTTTGCCGCAAGCTCCTTGGCAGCATCGAGCGCCTGCCCCTCCGGCACGACGCGGTTGCACAGGCCGAGCCGCAGCGCCTCTTCGGCATGGACTTCGCGGCCCGTCAGCAAGAGCTCGGCGGCAATGGCGCGCGAGGTGCGCTGCGGCCAGATCAGCACGGCGCCCGGTGCGGGATCGAGGCCGAAGCGCACGTGCGGATCGCACAGGTATGCGTTTTCGCTCATCACCACCATGTCGGCGAAGGCCGCCAGTTCCGCGCCAAAGCCCAGAGCCGGGCCATTCACCGCGGCAATGCTTGGCTTGGACAGGCCGAGCACGCAGCGCGCGACCATGCCATGACCGCGGCCCAGCTCGGCCCGGACCTCCTCGCTGGCCACCATGCGCTCGATCACGGCAAAGTCGCCCCCGGCGCAGAAGAAACTTCCCGCCCCAGTGATGACGATCACCGTCACCGCTTGGTCGGCCTCGGCCGCCTGCAGCTGGGCGACGAGTTCCTCGAGCAGTTCCGGGGTGACCGCATTGCGCCGCTCAGGGCGGTTGAGCGTGACCACGCAGGTGCCGTTGGCGGTGGTTGCTTCGACAAGAGCCATGGCCCGGCGACTAGCAGCCCGATCCGGCCATGGCGAGCGCCGCCGCATTATGTTAGCCGCCCGTCCATGACCGAAACCCGCTTCCTCACCATGCCCGACGGCCGCAAGATCGCCCACCGTTTCCTGCCGGGCAAGGGCCCCGCCCTGGTGTTCCTGCCCGGCTACATGTCAGACATGGCGGGCGGCAAGGCGCAGGCGGTGTTCGACTGGGCGCGGGCGAATGGCCAAGCCTGC
>JAYRPK010000338.1:0-15236 GCA_041911195.1 Novosphingobium sp.
AGCGCAGCGCGTTCATGTTGGCCACCGGCCGCGCGCCCATGGTGAAGACGTCGCGCAGGATGCCGCCGACGCCGGTCGCCGCGCCCTGGTAGGGCTCGATGTAGCTCGGGTGGTTATGGCTCTCCATCTTGAAGATGGCGGCTTGCCCATCGCCGATGTCGATCACGCCCGCGTTCTCGCCCGGGCCCTGGATCACCCAGGGAGCCTTGGTCGGCAGCTTCATCAGGTGAAGCTTGCTCGATTTGTAGGAGCAATGCTCCGACCACATCACCGAGAAGATGCCCAGCTCAACCAGGTTCGGCTCGCGCCCAAGCGCGTGCAGGACGTGTTCGTATTCCTCGGGCGACAGGCCGTGCGATTCGACGACTTCAGGAGTGATTTCGGACATGGAGGGCGCCTTAGCGAGGGTCGGCGGCGGATGCCAGTCATCGCGCGCTTGACCCGTGGACACTGCCCCGCCATTGCAGGCGCATGAGCGAGCCGGCCGACATTTCCGCCATGACTTTCGAGGATGCGTTGCGCGCGCTGGAAGATATCGTGCGCGCGCTGGAGGGAGGGGAAGTGCCGCTCGACAAGTCGATCGAGCTATACGAGCGCGGCGAATTGCTGAGGAAGCACTGCCAGGCGCGGCTCGATGCGGCCTCGGCCCGGATCGAGAAGATCGTTGCCGGGCCCGACGGTTCGGTCTCGACCACCCAGTTCGATGAACCGGGGCGCTGACCATGAGCGACGGGGCGTCCGACTCGCTGCTGGCCGAGGGTCTTGAGCGCATCCAGCGCGAAGTCGACGTGCAGTTCGACGCTCTGCTGCCCGTGCCGGAGGATCCGCGCGCCAAGCTGATCGAGGCGATGCGCTATGCCGCGATCGGCGGCGGCAAGCGGCTTCGCCCATTGCTGGTGGCAGCGACCGCGGACATCTATGGTGTTGACCGGACTACGGCGGTTCGCGCCGGTTGCGCGGTCGAGGCGATCCACGTTTATTCGCTGGTGCATGACGACCTGCCCTGCATGGACGATGACGACCTGCGCCACGGCAAGCCGACCATCCACAAGGCCTTCGACGAGGCGACCGCCGTGCTGGCGGGCGATGCGCTGCACGATCTCGCCTTCGAGATCCTCTCGGATCCCGCCACTTCGGGCGATCCCTTCACTCGCATCGAACTGGTGCGCACGCTTGCGACAGCGAGCGGCGCGCATGGCATGGCCGGCGGGCAGATGATGGACATGGTCGCCGAAACCCAAAGCTTCGACCTGCCGACCGTTACCCGGCTACAGCAATTGAAGACCGGGGCCTTGTTGGGCGCTTCGGTCGAGATGGGGGCGATTCTCGGCAAGGTATCGCCCGAAGGCCGAGTCCACCTGCGCGGTTATGCCCGCGACATCGGCCTCGCCTTCCAGATTGCCGACGACCTGCTCGATCACGAGGGCGACCAGGCGCTGGCCGGCAAGGCGCTGCGCAAGGACGCCGAGGCCGGCAAGCAGACCTTCGTATCGCTGCTCGGGCCGGAGCGCGCGCGCGAGCAGGCGCGCATGCTGGTCGACCAGGCGATTGCCCATCTGGGCCAGCACGGGCCCGAGGCGGACCTGCTGCGTGCCGTGGCGCGCTACATCGTCGAAAGGAAGCACTGATGGCGAAATCATCGGGCCCGCGCATCGGCGTCTATCCGGGGACCTTCGATCCGATCACCCTGGGCCACATGGATATTATCCAGCGTGGGGCCAAGCTGGTCGACGAGCTGATCATCGGTGTGACCACCAATATCGCCAAGTCGCCGATGTTCGCCGATGACGAGCGCATTGCCATCGTCGAACGCGAAGTCAGCAAGATCGGCAATGGTAAGATCCGCGTCGTCGGGTTCAACTCGCTGTTGATGGACTTCGCCGAGACAATGGGTGCCTCGGTCGTGATCCGCGGCATCCGCGGCGTCACCGATTTCGAATACGAATACCAGCTGACCGGTATGAACCGCCAGCTCAACGACCGGGTCGAGACCGTGTTCCTGATGGCCGATGTCAGCCTGCAGCCGATCGCATCGCGGCTGGTCAAGGAAATCGCCCAGTACGGCGGGAATATCTCTAAATTCGTCAGCCCGGCCGTTCGCGACGAAGTGATGGCGCGGGTCCGCAACAGCCTCTGACGCAACGCCTGTTGATACGCGCCGATACTCGTTCATTGCCATGACAGCGGCCGGGCGCTATCGCCCCGCCAGTCCCCGCGGCGCAGCCGCCGCCCTTCGAGAGTTGCCGATGCTGTTGCGCGCCTTTTCCGTCCTGTTGCTGGGCTTTGCCCTTTCCGCGGTTCCGGCCGAAGCCAAGAAGCGCCCGCCGCCGGTTGCCGCCGCACCGGCGATGTCGGTGGTGGTCGATCCCGATCAGACCCATTCGCCCGAGAACATTCTCATTCTCGACCTGTCCAATGGCGGCCGGGTGGCGATCCGCCTGATGCCGCAGTGGGCGCCCGGACATGTCGAGCGGATCAAGACGCTGACCGGGCTTGGCTTCTACAACGGCGTGATCTTCCACCGGGTCATCGAAGGCTTCATGGCGCAGACCGGTGATCCCACCGGCACCGGCGCGGGCGGCTCGCAGCTTCCCGACCTCAAGGCCGAATTCAATGCCATGCCGCATCTGCGCGGCACCGTTTCAATGGCGCGCACCGATCAGCCGGACAGCGCCAACAGCCAGTTCTTCATCGTCTTCTACCCGCGCTTCGCGCTCGATCGGAAATACACCGTGTTCGGGCGGGTGATCGCCGGGATGGACGTGGTCGACAAGATCGCGCGCGGTGAGCCGCCAGAGAATCCGACCAAGATCCTCCAGGCCTCGATGGCCGACCAGCGGCTGCCTCCGCCGGTGATACCTGCGCCGGCACCGGCTCCGGCGGCGATCACGGCGGACCAGCTCAGCAACTCGCAATCGAACTGAGGCGTCGAAGCGCCCAGGCATTCGCCATGCGCGTCGATCTTTTCGATTTCGATCTTCCTCCGGAAAGCATCGCCCTGCGCCCGGCGCGGCCGCGCGATGCGGCGCGGATGCTGGTGGTGCGGGGGGAGGGAGCCTTCGAGGATCGCCACGTTCGCGACTTGCCGCAAATGCTGCGCAAGGGCGACGTGCTGGTGTTCAACGACACGCGCGTCATACCCGCCCAGCTTGAAGGCAGGCGCGGTGACGCGCGCATCGGCGCGACGCTGCACAAGCGGATAGACCTTCGGCGCTGGCAGGCCTTCGTGCGCAATGCCAAGCGGCTGCATGAAGGCGATCTGGTGCTCTTTCCGGCAGGCGTCTCGGCCATGGCCGAGGCTCGGCATCCGGACGGCAGCTGGACTCTGGCTTTCGGCGGGGAGGAGCCGGTCGAAGTGCTGCTCGAGCGGGCAGGGCGCATGCCGCTGCCGCCCTATATCGCCGGCAAGCGCCAGACCGACGAGGCCGACCGCAGCGATTACCAGACCATGTTCGCGGCGCGCGACGGCGCGGTTGCCGCGCCCACCGCCGCGCTGCATTTCACGCCGGAACTGATGGCTGCGCTGGCCGAAGCGGGCGTGGCCCATGAGACGCTGACGCTCCATGTCGGGGCAGGAACCTTCCTCCCGGTCAAGGCCGAGGATACCCAGGCCCATGTCATGCATGCCGAATGGGGCCGCATTGACCAGGCCACTGCCGAGCGCCTCAATGCCGCCCGCGCGGCCGGTGGAAGGATCGTGGCCGTCGGCACCACCAGCCTGCGCCTGCTCGAAAGCGCGACCGGCGAGGACGGTACGATCCGGCCCTTTGAAGGCGACACCGCCATCTTCATCACCCCGGGCTATCGCTTCAAGGCGATCGACGGCCTGATGACCAACTTCCACCTGCCGCGCTCGACCCTGTTCATGCTGGTTTCGGCGCTGATGGGGCTGGAGCGGATGCAGGCGGCCTATGCCCATGCGATCGCCGGCGGATACCGGTTCTACAGCTATGGCGACGCGAGCCTGCTGCTGCCGCAGAAATAATTCGGCCTTGGCCACTTTGCCGCGAAGGGTTTTCCCAGGCCCCGCGTTATGCTCAACAACGGACCCATGGCGACCTCGCCCATCTCTCCCGCGCAGGCGGACGGTGACGACGCTCTGATGCGTCGCGTCGCCGCGCGCGATGCGCAGGCGTTCGAGATGCTGGCGCAGCGCCATGGCGAAAGGCCCTATCGGGTGGCCTGGCGCATGCTGGGCGATGGCACGGAGGCTCAGGACGTGGCGCAGGAAGCCATGCTCAGGCTGTGGCAGAATGCCGGGAACTGGCGCGGCGCCAATGCAGGTGGGGGCCCGGGTGTCGCCGCCTGGCTGACGCGCGTTGCCACCAACCTGTGCCTCGATCGCCTGCGCCAGCGCGTGCGGATATCGGGCGAGGAAGTGCCGGAGCGGGCCGACGAGAGCCCGCTTGCCGATGCCATGATCGCCGGCGAGCAGGAACGCGAGGCCGTGATTCGCGCGCTCGGCCTGCTGCCCGAGCGCCAGCGCGCCGCAGTGGTGCTGACCTATTACGAAGAGCTTTCCAACGCCGAGGCGGCGGACATGCTGGAGATGAACATCAAGGCTTTCGAATCGCTGTTGCTGCGCGCGCGCCGCGCGCTCAGGGACATGCTGGTGGAGAACGACGATGGCTGACTTCGCGCCTGAGCCGATCGATCCCGCACTCGCCCGCAAGCTGGATGCCTTCACGGTGCCCGCGCTGCCCGAGGGCTTTGCCGCGCGCGTGGCCGCAGCCGCGCAGGCTTTGCCGATCGACGATTCCGTGCCGCCGTCCCTGCCGCGCCAGCGCCGCACAACTCCGCGCCGCTGGCTGCGCTCGGGCGCGGCGGGCTTCGGCGTGATCGCAGCCGGCATGCTCAGCATTTCCGCCGCGGCCATGGGCTATTTCGGCGAGCCGGTGCGCCAGGCGGTCGACCGGGCGCCGGTGATCGGCAAGGTGATCGAGCGGGTGATCCCCGAGCGCCTGCGCCACCGTGCACCGCAAGTGGTGCATGAACCAAAGGCGCCGGTGCGGGCGGGCCCGCCGGCAGTGGCCAGCGAACCGGCAGAGGCCCTTGCCATGCCCCTTGCGCCCGGCCTGCGCCGCGGCCGTTTCGCCAGCCCCGAAGAACGGCGTGCCTGGATCGAGGCCCATCCCGAGCAGGCCGCGCGCATCATCGAGCGCCGCCGGGCCTGGGCGGAAGCCCATCCGGTCCGGGCCGCGCGCATCGCCCAGCGCCGCCGCGCCTGGATGGAGGCTCATCCCGAACAGGCGGCGCAGATCGCCGAACGCCGCCGCGCCTGGGCCGCCCAAAATCCCGAAGCAGCGGCCCGCATCGCCAATCGCCGCGCCGAATTGCAGCGCCAGCGCAGTGAAGCCGGCGAGCAACCCGTTATCGGTCCGCAAGCGGGTCCGATGGGCCTGCAACCGGGCGCGCGGCGGCAATGGCGGCTGGAACGGCGCGAACGCATGCGCCAGTGGCGCGAGGGGCGTTAGCCTCGGTTAGAGTTGAACTGAGGCAGAAGCGGCAGCGGCCCTCTCCCCCCGCAAGTGGAATAGACTCCCGAACATATCGCAACGCAAACGGCCCGCCGCTTGCGCGACGGGCCGTGCGGGGGGCACCGAAAGTATGGGATCAGTAGCGGATGTCGTGGCTGGTCTGGTTGAGCTGCCGGTTGAGGTCGCGGGCCTGGGCGCGGGTCAGGTGGCCGTTGTTGTCGTTGGCCTGGGCATAGGCGCGTTCCTGCATGCGGACGGAGTGAAGGTCGCGGCGCAGCGAGCGGGCTTCGGCGTGGCTCATGTCGCCCTGGCGGACCTGGTGGGTGATCCGCACCTGCTGGCGGGCGATGCGGTGGTTGATGTGGGTGCGGGCCGGGTGGCTGCGCTGCCAGCCCGTGCGGGCGGAGGCTTCGCTCGAAATGGCAAAGCCGCTGGTCAGGATCAGGCTGGCGGCGATCAGGGTGCGGGTAAACATCGTGGCTTCTCCTCGTCTGGGTCCCGCAAGGGGGACATCAGCCTAACGCGCCACTGCGCCGCACCCTTCGCGGGCCCGAGAATATTTTTCCGGCTAACCCTCGCCTTCGCGCTGGAGGATCGAGACGATCTCGTCGACCGGGTGTTTGGTAAGGTCCTTGGCGACCTCTGCCACCACCCTTTGCGCCACCTTGCGGTCGAACTTCCTGCGCATCTCGGCAAGCGTGCGCGGCGGCGCCACGACGATCAGTTCGGCGAAATCGTCCGTTTCGGCGAGCTTGCCAAGCATCTGGGCGATTTCGGCGGCAAAGCGGTCTTCCTCGAGCTGGTGGAAATCGGTCTGTTCCATGGAGCTGCGGCCGCTGCCGTTGCCGCCGGACGTGCGCCCGGGACCGTCGCTGCCTTGCTCGTGCGTGGCCGGGTTCTCCTGTTCGCCACCGCCTTCGAAGGCGAGAACCGGCTTGTCGAGGCTGCCGACATTGCGCAGCAGCAGATAGCGTTTGCCGTCCGCCACCAGAACCAGCGCCTTGTTGCGAATGATCACGTAGGCTCTCCCTTCTGCAGAGTTCCCGGCGAACCGTCTGCCGGGCGGATGGTTTGGCCTGTCTATTGGACAGGTGTCTCTCGCCGCAATTGCGGCCGTGCATAGGCGGCGCTGCTGGCCATGAGGTCCAGCAGTTCCTTGTGCTGGTCTTCCCAGGCCTGTCTCTGCGCCGATTCTTCGGCAGGGATGGTAGTTGCGATCACGTCGCAGACTGCCTGGAAGAACTGGGTGAAGTGTTCCGCGCTGACGCCAACGGTCTCAATGTGATGGGGCAGCGTCGTCATCAGCACGATTTCGACTTCGCCGGGGCTCTCCGACCAGTACATCAGGCAATAGAGCGATTGTTCGACCATGGCCCCTTCAAGCCGGGCCGGATGGTAGGTGTCGAGCGCGTGAAACAGCGTGCGGGCCTCAGGGTTTCGGGCGTAGCACAGGTCGACCGCCAGCGGGGTGATGTCACCCAATTGCTCCGCGGCCCGTTCGAGGACTGCGCTGATGAGCGCCGGTTTGTCGGTTTCTCCCATAATGCCGCCTTGTGCTGCATTGCCGCCGCTCGCGCCTTGACCGGCGTCAACACGCTGCTAGCGCCATGGCATCATGACACGTTTCGCCTTTTCCATCCACGCCCGCGACGGCAAGGCGCGCACCGGCGAAATCCGGATGCAGCGCGGCACGATCCGTACGCCCGCCTTCATGCCGGTGGGCACGGCGGGCACGGTCAAGGCGATGAAGCCGGGCGAAGTGCGCGGCACAGGTGCGGACATCCTGCTGGGCAATACCTATCACCTGATGCTGCGCCCGGGGGCGGAGCGCGTCGCGCGGCTGGGCGGGCTGCACAGGTTCATGAACTGGCCGCACCCGATCCTCACCGACAGCGGCGGCTACCAGGTGATGAGCCTGAGCGACCTGCGCAAGATCACCGAGGAGGGCGTGACTTTCGCCAGCCACCTCGATGGCTCGCGCCATCTGCTGACCCCGGAGCGGTCGATGGAGATCCAGCGGCTGCTGGGCTCGGACATTGTCATGGCCTTCGACGAATGCCCCAAGATCGACCAGCCGCGCGATGTCATCGCGAGGTCGATGGAAATGTCGATGCGCTGGGCAAGGCGCAGCCGTGCGGGCTTCGATTCCGGCGAGGAGCATGCCGGCCGTTCCGCCCTGTTCGGCATCCAGCAGGGCGCGCTGGACGAGGGGCTGCGGCGGGAAAGCGCCGATGCGCTGCGCCAGATCGGCTTCGATGGCTATGCGATAGGCGGGCTGGCGGTGGGCGAGGGGCAGGAGGCGATGTTTTCGACGCTCGATTTCGCCGCGCCGATGCTGCCCGAGGACGCCCCGCGCTACCTGATGGGCGTTGGCAAGCCCGATGATTTACTGGGCGCGGTGGAGCGCGGGGTGGACATGTTCGATTGCGTGCTGCCCAGCCGCTCGGGGCGCAACGGGCAGGCATTTACCTGGGACGGTCCGGTCAATATCCGCAACGCCAGGCATGCCGAGGATGCGGCCCCGCTCGATCCGCGCTGCCCTTGCGATCTCTGCACGAATTACAGCCGCGCCTATCTGCACCATCTGGTGAAGTCGGGCGAGATCCTGGGAGCCATGCTGCTCACCGGGCACAACCTGACGTTCTATCAGCAGTTGATGCAGGCCATGCGCGATGCCATCGGCGAGGGGCGGTTTGCCGCCTTTGCCGCGGATTTCAGGCGGGATTACCTCGCCAGTAAGGGCTGATTGACGGCCCTGGGGCCGGAGCATTCAGAACCGGGCCGCACCGGATTGCCGGGCCGCCATCAGGTTTTCCAGCACAGCCTCGTGCAGCACCGCTTCGAAAGCGATCCCGGCGTCCTTTTCCTCCATCCAGACCACTTCGCCCGGAATGGCAGCAAGGCCGGGCAGGCGCACCAGCACGCGCTCTCCCAGCTTGAAGCCGCGAAAGCCCAGTTCGACCAGGCAGCCGCCGGCTGAAAGGTCGAAGACCGGCAAGTCGTAGTTCGAGCCATTGGCGGCGCGGCACTTGGCGACGAACCAGGCAGTCCGCGCCGGCGGTGCGGGCGGCTGGGCTTCGGCGTCTCGCGTTTCGGGGATATGCAATTCAGTGCGGGGCATGCCGCACATATTGCAGGGACTGGTTCCCGCCGGGTTCAGCAGGCTGGATAAGCCAGAATGAATGGCTAAGGTGACCGGGCCATAAACCACGTTACAAATACTATTCCAGAGGATGCCCATGTCTGACCAGATCGTCGCCCCGCGCACCCGTGACCTTGCCGAACTGGGCGGCCAGCTTGTCCCCTGGCTGGAAGGCAAGCTGCCGGGCGCGCGCAATCTGGTCATTTCCGACCTTGATTATCCACGCGGCGCCGGGCGTTCGCACGAGACGATCCTGTTCGATGCCCGCTGGAGCGAACAGGGGCGGGAGCGCAGCGAGGGCTTTGTCGTGCGGATCAAGCCGGACGCCAACCAGGTCTATCCCGACGACCTGTTCGAGGAACAATACCGCGTGATGCGCGTCCTGCGCGAACTCGACATCGTGCCGGTGGCCGAAACCATCGGTTTCGAGGAAGACCCCGCCCTGCTGGGTGCATCGTTTTTCGTCATGAAGAAGCTTGTCGGCCGCGTCGCCGTGACTTTTCCGCCCTATCGCGAAACCGGCTGGATCGCCGAGGCGACTCCGGCGCAACGCCACCGCTTCTGGGAAGGCGGCGTGCGCAACCTCGCGCTGATCCAGAAGTGCCCGCTCGATCAGGTGCAGTTTCTTGCCGGCCCCGATCATGCGCGCGACGGGTTGGCGCAGGAATGGGACAAGTACGATCGCTTCGTCGAATGGATCAGCCGGGAAAAGCGCTGGCCGGTGCTCGACAAGGCGCGCGATGCATTGCGCGCCCGCTGGCCGAAGAACCAGCCCGAGGGTCTGGTCTGGGGCGATGCCCGTCTGGGCAACATGATGTACGATGAGAATTTCGACGTCATCGCGGTGATGGACTGGGAACAGGCCTCGCTCGGCGGCGCGCTGCACGATCTGGCCTGGTGGCTGCAGATGTCGGCCTTCGCCCATGAGAAGACCGCCGACAAGCCGCATCTGGACGGCATGGGCACTCGCGAGGAAACCATCGCTTTATGGCGGGAAGTCACCGGAATATCGGTGGCCGATCTCGACTGGTATCTCGATTTCACGGCCTTCAAGACCGGATGCCTGTCGGTCAGCACGTCGAAGCTGTGGGGCTGGCCGGAGCCCGATCATGCCACGCTGGCTGCTCAGCTGGGGCTGTGACATGACTGCCCGTTCTCTCGCGAGGCCAGGCCCATGTGGCGGAGTTTGAGCATCGGCCAGCGCATGGCCTGGGCGGCTATCGTCTGGCTGTGGTCGATCCCGCTGCTGATGGGCCTGCTGATTCTGCTCGATGTGCAATTCTCGACGAACAGCCCGGTTTTCATGGTCTTCGTGGTCTATGCACTGCCGGCCTTTCTGGTAGAAATGCTGGTCGGGCGAGCCCAGCCGGTGCTGACGATTGTACTCTATCTGCTGCTTGTGGCGGGACAGACCTGGTTCGTGTGGCGCAAGACGCGCAAAGTGGTGTGACTCTGCCGGGCATGGCGTGGAACGTCCGGACAGAGTAGGGTGCCCGCACGCAAGGAGGCGGCGATGAGCCAGGTGCGCGAATCCTCTCTGGCCGAACCCAAGGGCGGTGACCTCGTTCGCCGCCATCGCCTGTCGACCCGCATCTGGCACTGGATCAACGCGCTGGCCATTTTCATCATGCTGATGAGCGGCATGATGATCTTCAACGCTCATCCCCGGCTCTACTGGGGCGAATATGGCGCCGATCCCGATGCGGCCTGGCTGGCCCTGGCATCGATGGAGGACATCGCCTTTCCCGGCTGGGCGACGATCCCCTCGTTCTACAGCCTCGCTGATGCACGGCTGTGGCACCTGTTCTTCGCCTGGGTGCTGACCTTGGGCGCGTTGTTTTATTGGCTCTGGTCGCTGGCCAATGGCCACTTGCGGCGCGATCTTTGGCCCAGACGTGAGCAGTGGCGGCCCTCGCACATCCTGCATGACATCCTGGAGCATGCGCTGCTGCGGTTCCCGACCGGCGCGGCGGCGCTGCAATACAACGTGCTGCAGAAGTTCGCCTATCTCGGCGTGCTGCTGGTGCTTCTGCCGCTGGTGATCCTGACGGGGCTGTGCATGTCACCGGGCTTCGATGCGGCGACTCACATCACTGCGCTGTTTGGCGGCAGGCAGACCGCGCGCTCGCTCCATTTCATCGCGGCGGCCGGGTTCGCCCTGTTCATCGCGGTGCACCTCGTCATGGTGGTGCTGGCGGGCCCGATCAACGAAGTGCGCTCGATGATTACCGGCCGCTACCGGCTGCCAAGGGACAAGGAGGCGGCGTCATGAGCCTGTCGCGACGCAGATTGCTGGGCGCGGGGGCGCTGGGTGCGGGAGGGCTGGTGCTTTCCGGCTGCGACCGGATGAATGCCAGCCCGGCCTTCCGCTCGCTGCTCAAGACCACCGAGGACTGGCACATGGGCACGCAGCGCCTGCTGGGCGGCGGGGCGCTGGCTCGCGAATATGCCGAAAGCCAGATGTCGCCGGTGTTTAGGCAGAACGGCAATACCGATCCCGCCGACGCCGCCTATCGCCAGCATGCCACGCGCGGTTTCGCCGATTGGGCGCTGCGGGTCGATGGGCTGGTCAGGAACACTCTGGTCCTGCCGATGAGCGCGCTTCAGGCGATGAAGCAGCGCGAGCAGATCACCCGCCACGATTGCGTCGAGGGGTGGAGCGCGATCGGCAAGTGGCAGGGGCCGGAGCTGGGCCAGGTGCTTGCCTTGGCGGGGCTACTGCCCCAGGCGCGCTATGCCGTATTCCACTGCGCCGATGCAACGGGCGGGGCGCCCTATTACGAATCGATCGACCTGGTGGACGCATTCCATCCTCAGACAATCCTCGCCTGGAAGATGAACGGCGCGCCGCTTGCCATCGGCCATGGCGCGCCGGTGCGGCTGAGAGTGGAGCGGCAATTGGGCTACAAGCAGGCGAAATACGTGATGCGCATCGAATTGCGATCGAGCCTGCTTGGTCTTTACGGCGGCAACGGCGGCTATTGGGAAGACCATCGCGACTATGCGTGGCATGCGGGGATATAATTCCTGTTTGTCATTGCACTTATTGCAATTTCCCGAAGGAATGTTAGCCATTGCCTGTTCAGCGGGCAGGGGCGTTGGACTTCCCAATCAAGGAGAAGTTGAATGAAGAGGCTTTCGATCGGACTGGTGGCAGTCGCTTTGGCGCTGTCGGGATGCGGCGGTGGCGACAAGGCTGCCGGCGGTGGCGAAGCGAGCGGTGGCGCCAGCGCGGCCGCGGGCGGCACGTCGAGCGGCGTCGCCGAATGCGATGACTACGTCAACAAGGTCATGGCATGCATCGACAGCAAGGTCCCCGAAGCGCAGCGCGCCATGGTCCGGCAGACTGTCGATCAGGCCAAGCAGCAGTGGGCGGCGATCCCCGACAAGGCGGCGCTGGCCAACGCCTGCAAGATGGCAAGCGAACAGGCCAAGACCACATTCGCGGCCTATGGATGCACGATGTAATCCGGATTGCCTTCGCCGGGTAACCGGCAAGTCAATGGCATTGGCCCCGGCAGCCGCACGCGCTGCCGGGGCTTTTGTCTTCGTGGGGACAGCTCGGGCGGACCGCCGATGCGATGGCGCCTCGGTTCGCCGCCGTTCCTCTTGAACAATTCGCGCCAATCGCCGATGCGGCAGCCAAACAGACATGCCGCACAGGCAAAGGAGAGGCACATGGCGCTCGAAAGCAACGATCTCACGCCGCTGACCGGCAGCGAACTCCATCTCGACATCAAGGACATGCTGTCTGGCGAACATACCCGGCAAATCCGCGACCTGCTGGAACAGCGCGGCGTGCTGGTGTTCCGCGATGCCTATCTGACCGACGAGGAGCTTGTCCGCTTCGCCGACACCATCGGCACGCTGAACGAAGAAGACGGCGAAAAGGGCCTGTTCAAGGTGACGCTGGAGCAGCAGGCGAACATCAACGCCTATATCCTCTACGGCACCCGCGCCTGGCACATGGACCGGCTCGACACCGAGCTGCCGCCGCGCGGCACCATCCTCGCCCCGCGAGTGATTGCCGATGAAGGCGGCGATACCGAATTCGCCAATACCTACGCCGCCTGGGATGCCCTGTCGGACGAGGACAAGGCGCTGATCGACCAGCTCTGGGCCATTCACTACACCAAGGGGACCTTCCGCGTGGTCGATGTCGACGAAGGCGTCGATGTGACTGCCATGGATGTCTACGCGGTAGGTGGCCAGAAGCAGCCGCTGGTCTGGCACCACCGCAACGGCCGCAATTCGCTGGTGCTGGGCTGGACCGCGATGCAGATCGAGGGGATGGACGATGCCGAGGCCGACAAGCTGATCCGCCGCCTGCTCGCCCATGCCGAGCAGGACAGGTTCGTGTATCGCCACAAGTGGCGGATGGGCGACGTCGTGGTCTGGGACAACACCGGCACCATGCACCGCGTGCTGCCCTACGCCAAGGACAGCGGACGGATGATGCACCGGGTGACCTTGGTCGGCGAGGAGCCGCTGGCGGCCTGAACAAATCCTCCCTGCAGGGGAGGGGGACCATCGCGCAGCGATGGTGGAGGGGCACAGGCAGGATGGCCTGACCTCTCAATAGCGAATGAACCAATATGGCTCCTGTTCGGCCCTTCGATGCCGGATAAACCGCGGGTGCCCCTCCACCATGCTTCGCATGGTCCCCCTCCCCCTGCGGAGGAGGATTGCGCTGGCCGCGCTTGGATTTATACCCTCCGAAAGACCTACGGAGAGGACCAGACATGCCCAGCCCTGAATCGCGCTATATTTCCGCGCCCGCCACGCTTGCCGAAGGCTGGAGCCTGCAGCGCCTGACCCCGCCGAGCCGCCTGCACGGCGCGAACGGCGTGAAGATCGGCAAGGATGGGCGCATTTATGTGGCGCAGGTCTGCGGCAGCCAGGTTTCGGCCGTCGATCCCGACACGGGCGACATCGAGACAATCAGCCCGATGGGTGGCGGCATCACCGGGCCGGACGACCTTGCCTTCGATTCCGCCGGCAACCTCTATTGCACCGAGATTACCACCAACCGCCTCTCGGTGCTGCACCCGGACGGTACCTCGCGCGTGCTCAACGGCGATGTGCCGGTGGCGAACCCGGTGACGGTCCACCAGGACCGCCTGATCGTCGGCGAACTGCGCATGGGCGGCCAGATCCGCGAGTTCGACCGCTCGACCGGCGAGGCGCGGGTGATCCTCGACAACGTGCCGATGCCCAATGCCTTCGAAGTGGGGCCTGACGGCAAGCTCTATTTCCCGGCCCAGGCGATGAACGAGATCTGGCGCGTCAGCCTCGACGGCGGCGAGCCGGAAGTGGTGGCGAAAGACCTCGGCGTGCCGGATTCGGTGCACTTCGATGCGCAGGGCATGATCATCTCCACCCAGGTCGGCTCCGGCCAGGTGCTGCGGGTCGATCCGCGCACCGGCGAGAAGACGGTGCTGGCCGACATCATGCCCGGCCTCGACAACTGCGCCATTCGGGGCGACCGCATCTTCGCCTCGCACATCACCGGTGCGCTTTATGAAGTGGCTGGCGGCAAGGCGCGGCCGATCATCGAGAGCGGCTTCCAGTGGCCGATGGGCCTTGCGGTGGACGAGAACGGCAAGGTCTTCGTGGCCGACGGCATGTTCGCCTATTCGATCGTGCCGGGCCAGGCGCGGCAGAGCATCGGCACGCTGTTCGGCGGCAATTACCCGGGCTTCCTGCGCGGCCTGGCTTATGCCGGCGGCGCCAAGCTGCTGGCGACGACGGCGAACGGCGTCGCCGCGCTGTGGACGCCCGGCAGCGAGCCCGAATACATCGCCAACGGCTTCCCGCGCCTGATGGGCATCGCGCCTTCGGCTGGTGGCGGCGCTGTCTTCGCCGACTTCGAGACCGGCCAGGTCATGCTGACCGAGGGCGGCCAGCAGAGCGAGCTGGTTTCCGGCCTCGACAAGCCGATGGGCGTGGCGGTCGCCGGTGACGGCTCCGTCTATGCGGCGGAATCGGGCAAGGGCAGGGTAGTCAAGATTTCCGGCGGCAAGGCGGAAGCGGTGATCGACGGCCTCGGCCAGCCCGAAGGCGTGGCCATCGGCGGAGGCAAGCTCTACGTGCTCGACACCAAGGCCAAGCAGGTGATCGAGAGCGACCTTTCCGGCGGTGGCCAGCGGGCCATTGCCTCGAACCTCGCGGTGGGAGCGCCTGCTGGCGTCACGCCCAAGTCGCTCGGCGGTGTCGGCGACATGTGCGGGCCGATGACCTTGATGGCCGGCATTGCCGTCGGGCCGGACGGCACGGTGGTTTTCTCGGCCGATGCCGAGGGCAGCGTGGTGGCCCTGCGCCCGGCGAGCTGATCCGAGGCTCTTGCCAGGCGCCTGTAAACGAGGCATCCTCGTTTTTTAGGCGTCTGGAGGAGAGCGCCATGGCACGCATCGAAACGCTGGAACGGCTGACCGAGCTGATTCCGGAACCAAGCCCCGTCGCATCGGCAAAGCTGCTGGACAGGCTGGACGAACAGGCCACGGAATTCATCCGCCGCAGCCCGTTCCTGCTGCTTGCAACCGATGGCGAGGCGGGGCTCGATGTCAGCCCCAAGGGGGATGATCCCGGCTTCGTCGAGATCCTGGACGAGCGCACGC
>JAYRPK010000339.1:0-6423 GCA_041911195.1 Novosphingobium sp.
AGATCGGCATTGCTGCCCGAGATCGGCTGGCCCTGACAGACGACGCAGCGGATGGTGTCCATAAGTGCCACGGCCTGGGCTTCCTGCCCGGGATCGGGCAGCGCTTCTTGTGCATAGTCCTGCGCCAGCGCCGGGGCGGTGAGGAAAAGCAGCGCAATGGCGATCAGGAGCCGCTTCATGGCTTGCGTCCCAGCATGGCCAGCAGCTTGCGCATGTCGTCCTCTTCGATCACGCCGATGTGCTGGTGCACGATCTTGCCCTGGCCATCGACCACGAAGGTTTCGGGCACGCCCGAGGAGCCGAAGGCCAACTGGGCGCGGCCGGCCTCGTCAAGGCCGATGCGGGCATAGGGGTTGCCATTGTCGGCAAGGAACTTGGCAAGGTCTGCCTGCGTGTCATGGACGGCTATTCCATCGACTTCGACGCCCATGTCTTTGAGCCGCATCAACATCGGCGCTTCCTGGACGCAGGGCACGCACCAGCTGGCGAAGACATTGAGCAGGCGCGGCTTGCCGTCGCGGAAATCGGTGCTGGCAAGGCCCGGCTGGCCCGGCACTGCGGGTCCGGCACTGAATTCAGGCAGCTTTTGCCCGACGATCTGCGAGGCAATGACATGATCGTCCGGTTTGCGCAGCCCGAGGTAGAACACTCCGAACAGCATGAAACCGAGCGCGAAGGGCAGCCAGAGCAGCAGCTTGCGCGTCATGCCGCGCTCTCCTTTGCCGGTGCCGCGCGCTTGTGCCAGATATCGCGCCTGACCCGGCCGAGCAGAGACAGGGCGCCGCCCAGCGCGATCATCGCCCCGCCCAGCCAGATGAGAGTGACGAAGGGCTTCCACCACATGCGGATCAGCCACTTGCCGCCATCGGCCGGCTCGCCGACGACAAGATAGAGCTGGCCATCGAGCATCGTGCGGATCGCGGCCTGGTTGGTCTGCATCGGCGGGTCGGAGAACTGGTGGAGCTGTGGCAGCATCTCGAAGGCCTCGCCCTGGCCGCGCCGCACCGAGAGCACGGCCTCCAATGCGGCATAGTTCGGCCCCTGCCTGTCGCGCACACCCAGCAGCGCGACCTTGAACGGGCCGACCGGGCGTTCCTCGCCGGCGGCCATGGCAACCATGTTCTCCTTGGTGAAGGCCGCATCGCAGGCCATGCCGGCAATGCTGACGGCGCAGCCGAGATGGGCGATGACCATGCCCCAGGTGAACAGCGGCGTGCGGGCGAGATTGCGCTTCCACAGCGGCGCCAGGCTAGCCACCGCGACAATCGCCGCGATGACCAGGCCCAGCAGCGGCAAGACGCCGATGCTGCCGCCGAAAGCGGCCAGCAGCAAAAGAACCGCGGCGCCCGCGAAGATCGCGACGGCCATGCGGTCCAGCAAAAGTCGCGGACGGTCCGTGCGCCAGCGCAGCAGCGGCCCGGCCGCCAGCACCACCAACAGCGCCAGCGCCACAGGTCCGGCGGTCGCGTTGAAATAGGGAGCGCCGACCGAGATCTTGGTACCGGCCGTGGCCTCCAGCGCCAGCGGATAGAGCGTTCCGGCCATGACGATGACGAGGATGACGGTCAGCAGCAGGTTGTTGATCACCAGCGCCGCCTCGCGGCTGAACATGTCGAAGCGGTTGCCTTCGGTAACCGTGCCCACCCGCATGGCGAACAGCGCCAGCGCGCCGCCGATGTAGATGGCGAGCAGGGCGAGGATGAAGATGCCGCGCTCGGGATCGACGGCGAAGCTGTGCACGCTGGTGAGGATGCCCGAGCGGACGAGGAAGGTGCCGACCATCGACATCGAGAAGGCCAGCACCGAAAGCATGATCGTCCAGGCGCGCAGGCCGTTGCGGGTGGCGAGCACGGTTACCGAATGGAGCAGCGCGGTCGCCGCCAGCCAGGGCATCAGCGATGCGTTTTCGACCGGGTCCCAGAACCACCAGCCGCCCCAGCCGAGCGTGTAGTAGGCCCAGTAGGAGCCGGCAGTAATGCCCACCGTCAGGAAGATCCACGCGCCCAGGATCCACGGGCGCATGGCGCGGGCGAAATCGGGGCCGACGTTGCGTGTCACCAATGCGCCAACCGCGAAGGAAAAGGCCGCCGACATGCCGACATAGCCGGCGTAGAGCGTCGGCGGGTGGAAGGCGAGGCCTGGGTCCTGCAGCAGCGGATTGAGCCCCTGACCGTCCGCCACGCCCGTTATCCGCGCGAAGGGGTTGGAGGAGAACAGCAGGAAGGCATAGAAGCCCAGCGCGATCGCCGCCTGCGCGGCGAGCGTCGCCACCTTGGTGTCGGAGCGCAGCTTGCGTTCGAGCAGGGCGATGGTGCCCCCCGAAAGGGCAAGGATGGTCACCCACAGCAGCATCGAGCCTTCGTGATTGCCCCAGGTTCCGGCGATCTTGTAGATCAGCGGCTTGGCCGAATGGCTGTTGGTCGCCACCAGCAGCACTGACATGTCCGATCGGGCGAAGACCGCGATCAGGCAGGCGAAGGCAACCGACACGAGCAGCGATTGCGCCACGGTGACCGGCGCGATCGCCGAGCCGAGGCCTTGAGTGGCCGGCCGCAGCGCCAGTGCGCCCAGCGCCAGCTGGAGCAAGGCCATGGCCGCGGCGAGCCATAGCGCGGCAAGTCCTGCCTCGGCGATCAAGGGTTGGTTCTCCTGAAATCCGTCATTGCTGCTTACTCTAGAAATCGACCCGGAAGCCCAGGCTGGCCACGTAGCCGGTTTCCTTGGTGGTGTTGAGCACCCCGCCGATGGTGGTGCGCTGGCTCGAGAAATTGGCACCCATTTCCACTTCGATCTCGGAATGGTGCATCGGATAGTAATTGAACCGCAGGGTCGGCTGAAACTGTCGGAACTTGCTGTCGATGAACTTGTCGTTGCGCAGGCCATAGCGCAGCCGCGGGCTCAGGCGGAAGCTGTTGGTAATCGGCACGCGCGCGTTGAAATCGAAAGTGTAGGAGCGCGAGCGCTGGGCGTCGGAATAGCGGCCGCTTAGGATGTAGATGTCGTTTTCCCAGAACAGCCCCGATCCGACCAGTTGCGCGCCGTAATAGTATTCCTTGCCGGTGGCCGGCATTTCCGGGACGCCGCCGCTTGCCGGGGTGCCGCCGGTGTCGGTCAGGGTGAAATCGACGTTGGCCTGCAATTTCTTCGAGATCGGCCGCGAATATGTGACGGTCAGCGACTTGGTCACCAGCGTGCGGTCGCGCGCGAGCTGGTAGATCTGGTCGTCGGTGAAGAACGGCTTCAGCCCCCGCAGGCTGTTGATCGGCTCAAGCGTCACCGGATCGACCTGGCCTATCAGCGCATTGCTGGTGGTGAGCAGGGGCGACTGGCGATAGTCGGCGGTGACGCTGATGTTGGACGTATCGGGAAAGGTATAGTTGAGCGTCAGCAGGCCAAGGTTGAGGCGGTTGTATTTCACGTCGTAGTCGACGATGGTGAAGGCATTGAACCTGGGCTTGAGGAAGCGCGCCTCGATGCCGACCGAGCGCCGGTCGACGAAGCCGCCCCGGGCATGCTGGTCGAACCAGTAGGCCGTCGCCTGGAAGGCATCACGCCGACCGCCGAAATCGGCACTGAGGCCATAGAAGTAGCGATCGCGCAGCACGTACAGCTGGCGCGAGGACAGAACGGGAAAGCCGCCGACCGCGTTGAGCCGCAGCTTTGGGCGCGCCTGCCAGCCGATCAGCGCTCCGTCGAACCGGCCCAGCACACCCGACGAATTGCGCGTCTGCCGGCCGAGCCGGGTGGAGAAGCCCATCGCCGTATTGGTGTAGTCGAGATAGAGCGCGGTGAGCGACTTGATGTCCTTGCCGTTGGGCCGGAAATCGGCGGTATAGGCCCCGGCCGCGCGGAATTGCAGCTGGTGGCGGTCGTTGCCGCCGGTGACGGTCAGGTCGGCGCTACTCAGCAACTGATTGAGATTGACCGAATTGTCGATATCGGTCTGATCGGTTGGCGGGCGCGAGGCGTCGATGAATTTTGTCGTGCTCTGGTCGCGGTAATAGAATTCCGACCAGCTTCCGCGCGCACCCCATTTCCACGCCGTGGCCGACCTGACCTGGCCCGATGCCTGGCGCAGTTCGGGCGAGGCCGGGCCGGCGCCCGGGGCCTCGATCGCGGCTAGGCGCTGGCGCACGCGGTCGGCGGCTTCGCCGGCCGGATAGCGGCGCAGGTATTCCTGGTATTCGGCGCGGGCATGGGCAAGCTGCCCCTTGCGCTCGCGCGTCAGGCCCAGCAGTTCCAGCGCGCGCGGCGTGTTCTCGTTTTCGGGCCTGGCGAGGGCATTGGTCAGCAGTTGCACGGCGCGGTCGTTGTCGCCACTCTTGACCGCCTCTTCGGCGCTGGCGGTGAGGCTTGCGGTTTCGGCTAGGTCGGTGGCTGTGGCGGCGGCTCCGATCGGGGCCGGCGCCTGGCTAACGGCCGCTGCTCCGGTTCCCAGCCTGGTGGCCACGCCCTGCGCGCGCTCCTCGGCCGTGACCTTGACCACCCAGGATCCGGGGAATTGCGCGGCCAGCTTCAGGCGTTCGGCTTCCGCCGCCTCGCGTGTGGCGAAAAAGCCGAGGCGCAGTCGATGCCAGTGCTGGCCTTCGCGCTCGTACTGGGTCTCGTAGACGATGCGGTCAGTCAGGGCGGCCCGCTGCGCGTCGGTTACGCCGCCGGTTTCACCGGGGCTCGATAGCAAATTGATCGTGTAGAGACCGGCGGGAATGGCGATGGCCGGTCGTGCCGGCGCGGCTGGTGCTTCGGTCGCGGCCGACGATGCAGGCGCAGCCGCCTGCGCCGTACAGGCGCCTGCCGAGCCTGGCTCGGAGACCCGGACAGTAACGGTCTGTGGCTGCGATCCCGCAGCCACGTCGAAGCGCATGTCGCGGGTGAAGAACAGCGACAGCACCGGGCCTGACGGGTTGTCCGCCTCGTATTCGATCGAGCGCAACTCCGGTACGGTGGTGGGCGTGCGCAGCGCCTCGCGCAAGGCATTGGCCTGGGCGTCGTCGAGCGGCCGCACGCGGACGTGCAGCTCTCGCCCGCCGCCTTGCGGGAAAGAGCTCAGCACCTGGACGCGGATGTTGAAATTGATCGAGAGCACCGTGCAACTGCCCAGCCGCTCCACCTTGACGTCGGAGAGAGCACGATCGTCGACGCCCTGGGCAAAGGCAGGCATCGGCAGCGAAACGGAAGCAGCCAGTGCCGTGCCGATCACATAGGGCGACATGCCCCGCGCGTAGGAATTTCTATGCAATTATGCCCTCCTTGAACCCTAGTCGCCCCATGACCTGGTATTGTGGCAGGCGCCGCAATCCTGCGTCGTGGTGGGGTGTTCGCGTGTCGGCTTGCCGTCGGCGATCCTGCCGTTGTGGCAGGAGTCGCAGCGCCCGGTCGCGTCGCTGTGGCTGATCCGGTAGTTCAGCCAGTTTGTCGTCGAAGTGTGGCATGCTGAACAGTTGGTTGTAGTCTGCGGGTGCGTCGCGGACTTGCCGGTGGCAGTCGTGCCGTTGTGGCAGCTGAAGCAATTGGTCCCCGCGCTGGCATGGTCGAAGCTGGCCGGAAGCCAGGCGCTGGTCTTGTGGCAGGTGCCGCAATCTGCGGAAGTCGTGATGTGGTTGCCCGGCTTGCCGGTGGCCTTGGTGCCGTTGTGGCAACTCGAGCACGTGCCGGTCGCCTGGCTATGGTCCATGTTGACCGTCGTCCAGCTGCTGGTGACGTGGCAGTTGTCGCACAGGTTGGTGGTGGTGATGTGAGTGGCAGACTTGCCCGTCGCGGTAGTGCCGTTGTGGCAGCTGGCGCATGTGCCGGTGACGTCTGCGTGGTTGACCGTCTTGACCGGCGACCAGGCGGCTGTCGTGTGGCAATCGCCGCATAAGGTGTTGGTGGCTATGTGCGTCGAGTTCTTGCCGGTGGCCTGGGTGCCGTTGTGGCAAGTGGTGCAGGCCGCGGTGGTGGTGCTGTGATCGAAGGTCGCGTTTTGCCAGGTCGTGGTCGATTTGTGGCAGGTATCGCACTCGGCTGTGGTACTGACGTGCGTCGCAGGCTTTCCACCGGCCTTGGTGCCATTGTGGCAGCTCGAACAGGTGCCGATGACGTCGGCGTGGTTGACTGTCCTGGCGGGAGCCCATGCAGTCGTCGTGTGGCAGTCGGCGCAGGCATTGGTGGTGTTGATGTGTGTCGCCGACTTGCCGGTGGCCTGGGTGCCGTTGTGACAGCTTGAGCAGGACGCCGTCGTCGTGCTGTGATCGAAGGTCGCGTTTTGCCAGGTCGTGGTCGACTTGTGGCAGGTGTCGCACTCGGCCGTGGTCGTGACGTGGTTTGAAGGCTTGCCGCCGGCCTTGGTGCCATTGTGGCAGCTCGAACAGGTGCCGATGACATCGGCGTGGTTGACTGTCCTGGCGGGCGCCCATGCAGTCGTGGTGTGGCAGTCGGCACAGG
>JAYRPK010000340.1:0-4902 GCA_041911195.1 Novosphingobium sp.
GCAGAACGGTGGCGATCACGCCGGTATCGTAAAGATCGTCGCGGTCGGGATCGTCGCAGCCCGGATCGAGCTGGGCGAGCAGGAAGATGTCCTTCTGCCCGGCCATGGCCGCCTCAAGCGCCGCCACCGACTTTTCGCGGCCGACGAACAGGGGCACCACCATGCCAGGGAAAACGACAATGTCGCGCAGGGGAAGCAGGGGAAGAAGGTTCACGGTTCAATCCATTGGTTTGGCCACGATCGGCCATTGCTTGCGCGAGATATGGGGTGGGTTATTGGGCAGCGCAATGGTGGCGCAACGCGGTGTTGTGGATGTGCGACGCCTATGGCAGTTTGGCAATGGTTATCGTCTCGCCCCCTTGTCCAAGGCCATCCATTGTAATGGTTCGCTCAAGCAATCCATTCTCGACGACCCCGGTATGCGAATCGAAGTCGGCATCGATCCGATCCTGGATTCTCATTCGCCTCATCAGGTCGGCACCCTTTTCGATATTGGCTCGCTGCTGAGCTGGCAGCCCATCCGCTAATCTAGCCATGAAATTTGAGAGGGCGGCACCAAGTGCAGCTTCGTCCGGGATGCTAGTTTGGGTGAAGTGCAGTCTATTGCTATTCGAAGATCGTACCATCGAAAAGCGAATCTTGTTTGGAATGGCCACCGGAAGCATCCCCGATGGCGATTCGCCATTCGCTTCCAAAGCAACGCCTTCTTCGAGCTCCAAACCCCCGAGCCCCATTACCGAAGACCACCCTTTTGGAATCTGATTTGCCGCCTGTTCCGCCGTCAAATTCAAAATCGGTCCCAGGACCCGATTTCCGACAGATATCGCTGTTTCCTGATCGCGGGACTTGTCCTGTGCGGCTAGAAACTCAGGCACTTTCGCAATAGCAGCCCGAACTTTGGGCCAGTCACGAACCCGAAGCAGCGATCCAACCTTATCTACATCGAATGACAAAGGCATAAGGAACGCGCGCATCTCGATCGGAACGGATTTGACGCCATCTGGACTATCCAACTTGATAGTCGTTCCAGCGCTTGAGAAACTGACATAGCGAAGTGTCAGGACGTAACCGCTTTCTTGCGTTTCATATCGTAAAATCTGCTCGGACTTTGTAATCTTTGTGCCTGCAGACGATGTAATCGTGCGAGTTACGTCATAGCGCAGATCCTGCTGAAGCGGTGGGTTGAAAGGAAGTAAAAGGAGATTTCTTTCCTTTGCCTCAGACGCATGAGCGGATACCAAGCTTGCGAAAGCGAGAAAAGGCACCGCGACCGCCAATGACAAGTTTCGCAAAGAGCGTTTCATGGTAATGACCTGCCCTCACCCCATCCCCGGCAGCTTGAACCCCGGCGGCAGGCCCATGCCCTGCTGCATGCGCGCCATTTCCTGCCCGGCGACTTCGTCGGCCTTGGTGCGCGCGTCGTTATAGGCGGCGGCGATCAGGTCTTCGAGGATCGGCTTCTCGCCCGGCGTCATTAGCCCGTCGTCAATCGAAACGCCGATCACCCGCCCCTTGGCCGAGCAGCGGATGCGAACCAGCCCGCCGCCGGCGACGCCTTCGACTTCCATCGCATCGAGCTTGCTCTGCGCCTCGGTCATCTGCTTCTGGATGGTCTCGGCGGCGGCTTGCGCGGCCTGGAGCATCTCTTCCATCGATTTCACGTCAGTTTCTCCATCTGCGTCCCGCCATTTCGGCAGGTTCGCTATCCGTTACGAATGTCGCCCCGGGAAAGGCGGCGAAGGTGGCTTCGACCAGGGGATCGCGCCGCATGGCCTGGTCCGCCGCTTCGGACCTGGCTTCGGCCAGTTCGCGCAGCGCCGGGACGCCCTCGCTGCCGGTCATTTCCACGCGCCAGCGCTCGCCGGTCGCCTTGAGCAACGCATCGCGCAGTTCGGCCGAAGGGTCTCCGGGATAGCCCGGCGCCAGCGAGAAGGTCAGCTCGCCGCGGACGAGCGAAACCACCCGCAGCCAGTCATGCATGATCTGGGCGACGCGCAACTGGCCGTCGCGCCTGACTGTCTCGATCAGCGCTTCCCACTGCGGTGCGGCCTGGGCCTGCGGAGCGGACTGGCCAGCGCCGCCGCTCTCGCCGGATGGGGGCGCGGGCGCGCGCGAGGCCATTTCCTCGATCCGCTTCACCAGTTGGCCGGGATCGGGCATTTCGGAGGCATGCGAGGCGCGGATCAGCGCCATCTGCGCCGCGATCAGCGGATCGGGCGCGGTACGCACTTCCTCGTAGCCCTTGAGCAGCAGTTGCCACAGGCGATGGAGCTGCCCGGGCGACAGCGCCCTCATCCACCCCTCGATCGCCTCGCACTCCTCGGCGGAGGCGGCATCGGGGGCGCCCTGGCCGAGCTGGGCGACGGTCACCCGGTGAGTCAGTTCCATGCAGCCGCGCAGCAGGGCCAGCGGCTCGACGCCGAGGGCATATTGCTGCGCCACCAGATCGAGCAGCTCGCGCCCCTCGCCCGCCAGCATGTGGCCGAACAGCCGGCGCTGCATGCCCTTGTCGGCGAGGCCCAGCATCTCGCGCACCTGATGCGCGCCGATGTGTCCGTCGCCCATGTCGGCATGGGCGATCGCCTGGTCGAGGATCGAGAGCCCGTCGCGCACCGAGCCTTCCGCCGCCGCCGCGATCATCGCCAGCGCCTCGGGATCGGCCTCGACCCCCTCGGCCCGGCACACCGCGCCGAAGTGATCGGCCAGCATCGGCGTGGGGATGCGGCGCAGGTCGAAGCGCTGGCAGCGGCTGAGCACAGTGACCGGCAGCTTGTCCGCCTCGGTGGTGGCGAACAGGAATTTCACATGCGGTGGCGGTTCCTCCAGCGTCTTGAGCAAGGCGTTGAAGGCATTGCGCGACAGCATGTGGACTTCGTCGATGATGTAGATCTTGTAGCGCGCCGAGACGGCGGAATAGCGCACCGCCTCGATGATCTCGCGCACGTCGTCGACGCCGGTGTGGCTGGCGGCGTCCATCTCGATGACGTCGATGTGCCGCCCCTCGGCGATGGCCAGGCAAGGCTCGCACTGGCCGCAGGGATCGATGGTGGGCCCGCCCTGCCCGTCCGGCCCCACGCAGTTCAGCGCCTTGGCGATGAGGCGCGCGGTACTGGTCTTGCCCACTCCGCGCACCCCGGTCATCAGGAAGGCATGGGCCAGCCGGTCGCGCCGGATGGCATTGGCCAGGGTCTGGACCATGGCGTCCTGGCCGATCAGCTCGGAAAAGGTCTGCGGTCGGTACTTGCGGGCAAGGACGCGATAGGGTTGCGCGGTCGTAACGGGCGCAACCGGCGGCGGCGCGCGCTCCTCTTGCACGGCAGCGGCAGGCGGCGGCGCGGGATCGCCGAACATGGATTCCTGCCCGGCCGCTTCCAGCTCGGCAGCGCTGGGCGCGGCTACGCCTTCCTCGTCCGGCTCGCCGCCAAAGATGTCGTCGGAATCGACCATGGTCGCTAGGTAGGACGGGAGAGCGGAAAAGTCGAAGGGTGTATGGATTGTTGTCCGGACTGACGTCCGGTCGCGGTTGCGGCACCAGCCCGCTCCCCCTCCCGGCCACCCGGCAATAGTACCCTATGGGTGGCCGGGAGGGGGAGCGGGCTGGTGCCGTAGGCATGGCGGATGCCATGCCGCACCGAAAAAGGAGCCGGCCGACCCGCCGCAACCCGTTGTGGCTGCTTCCTTCCGGACCTGACCAGGTTGGCGGACGCAAGCGTCCGACCGACTCCCGGCCGCGCATATGGAGGCGAAGACAATTTTTCGCAAGTGCGGTGCGCCAGTCAGTTGCCATTCATGGATTCTAGGGCCTATTCAGAGGCGTCAAACTTCCAGGGGCAAGATCATGCGCAAGACCATTACTCATTTCCTCGCCGCTCTCTGCGTGCTTTCGGCCGCTGCGCCGTCGGCAGTCATGGCGGAAGAGCCCGCGATCAATTTCGGCGACGATTCCGGCCGCTTTTCCAAGGACGGCGAATGCGACGACATGCGCTTCGCCGGACCGGGCATGACCGACACCCTGCTGATCGACAGCGACATCTTCCACGATGCGACCGACTGCCGAGCCGCCTATCGCCAGAACCGGCTCTATTACCTGGGCGGCCACCGCACCCCGGCGCAAACGCCAGCCTCCTCGCCCAATAACACCCGCAGCACCAGCCACATCCAGTGGGGCGACGACAACGGCAAGTATTCCAAGGACGGCGAATGCGACGACAAGCGCTTCACCGGTCCGGGCATGACCAGTACGCCGCTGCTCGATTCCGACATCCAGCACGACGCCACCGACTGCCGCGCCGCCTGGGCGCAGGGCCGGCTGGAACTGCGCCAGTAAGCTTTAGCGGGAAACAAGGCTCCCCGTTCCCGCAAGTCGGGGATGGGGAGTTCCTGTATCAGGCCAAAGCCTGCACTCCGCCGTTGCCCTTGATCGTCTCCGCCGCTCGGCAGCCCGACCAGACGCAATCGCCCAGCGACAGCCCGCTGACGTAATAGTGCGAGCAGATGCCCACGGCATTGCGCCCGGCGGCATAGAGCCCCGGCACCTTGCCGCCCTCCGACGAATAGACTTCGCCGGTATCCTCATCGACCACCAGCCCGCCGACGGTGATCGCCGAGGTCGGCGCCATCTTGAGGCCCGCGCCGATCGCCATGGCATAAAACGGCGCGGTCTCGATCTTCTGGCAGAGCTTGGGCTGCTTCAAGAGCTGGTCCTGCTCGCCCGTCTCGATCCGGCGGTTGTACTCGTCGATGGTCTTCGTCAGGCCGGCGACGGGGACGCCGATTTTCTGCGCCAGTTCCTCGATGCTATCGGCGCTGACGGTATATTCGCCCAGCATCGCCTTGAACTGCACCTTCTGGAAGAACATCTTCTTCATCACGGCAATCTCGTCGACCACTTCCTTCTGCAGC
>JAYRPK010000341.1:0-2951 GCA_041911195.1 Novosphingobium sp.
AGGATGGCTGGCTGGTCAGCTTCGGCATCGAGGCCAAGGGGCCCGAAACCGGCTTTGGCTACCTTCACCGCGGCGAGGCGATCGCCCACGGTGGCTATCGCACCGCGCAATTCATCGAAAAGCCCGACCTGGAGCGCGCCCGGGCGTTCCTTGCCCAGGGCGGCTATTTCTGGAACGGCGGCATCTTCGCCTTCCGGGTGGGAGACTTCCTCAAGGAACTGGAAGCACATCATCCCGACATTGCCGGCCCGGTGCGCGAGGCAGTCGCCTCCGGGCGCAGCCAAGGCGCGCGATTCCATCCCGAGGCCAGTGCCTTCGCGCGCGCCACCAGCATATCTGTCGACTACGCCGTGATGGAAAAGACCGCGCGCGCCGCGCTGGTTCCGGCGGACATGGGCTGGTCGGACATCGGCGGCTGGGTGGCCTTGCACGAGGCGCGCGAAAAGGATGCGCAGGGCAACAGTGTGACCGGCACGGCAGACCTCGTCGATTGCCGCAACGTTCTGGTCGAAAGCGACGGCCCGCGGGTTTCCGCGATCGGGCTGGAGGACGTGATCATCGTGGTCAATGGCGATGAAGTGCTGGTGACGACGGCCGAGGGTGCGCAAATGGTCGGCAAGCTGCCTGGCGCGGCGAACCAATGAGCTTGGGCCAATGAGCAACCTGCTGCCCGTGCGCCTGGTCGAGCGGCCATGGGGGCGCGAAGTGCTGCCGCCGCCGTTTGCCGCGCCGCCCGGCCAGCGTATCGGCGAAGTCTGGTTCGAGCCGTTTCGTGGCTTCGCGCAACTGCTGGTCAAATACATCTTCACCAGCGAGGCCCTCTCGGTCCAGGTTCATCCCTCCGATGCCCAGGCGCCCGGCCGGGGCAAGGAGGAATGCTGGTACATAGTCGATGCCGAGCCCGGCGCGCGGATCGGCATCGGCTTTCGCGAGGAAACCGGTGCCGATGCCATCCGCAAGGCGGCACTCGACGGCGGTATCGAAACGATGCTGGCATGGCACGAGGTAGCGGCGGGAAACTTCTTTTACATCCCGGCGGGAACCGTTCACGCCATCGGCGCGGGCATTTCGCTGATCGAAGTGCAGCAGAACAGCGACACGACCTATCGCCTTTACGATTATGGCCGCGACCGGCCGCTGCACCTCGACGAGGGGCTTGCCGTCGCCCGCACCGGCCCGCACCCCGCCACCTTGCGCCGCCGCCTGCCCCCCGGCGGCAGCATGACCCTGGCCCAGGGGCCCAGCTTCCGGCTCGACCGGATCGAAGGCCAGCCCGATGCCGCAACCCTGGCGCGCTATGCCGGCGGGCTGTTCCACGTCATTCCGTTGCGCGATTGCGTGCGGGTTTGCGACGAACAGGCAGCGCCGGGACAATGCGCCATCGCATCGGCCCCGGGCGACATTTTGTTCGCCGAACAGGGCCTCTGCCTGCTCGCCCAGCCCTGTTCCTCTTGATCGCGGCGCGCGTCCCCGGCAGAGGGGAGCGCACCGCAAGGGAGAGCATGAATTGGCCAGCAACCACCCCGTCCCCGCCGAATGGGCCGCCAAGGCCTATGTCGATGCCAAGACCTATGCCGAGAAGTACCGCCGCTCGATCGAAGCGCCCGAGGCCTTCTGGCGCGAGGAGACGGCGCGGCTCGACTGGATCAAGCCGTGGACGCAGCTTTCGAAGTGCTCTTACGACGAAGCAGATTTCGGCATCGAATGGTTCGCCGACGGCACGCTCAACGTCTCGGCCAATTGCCTTGACCGTCACTTGGACCAGCACGGCGACACTGTCGCGATCATCTGGGAGGGCGACGATCCCGAACAGCAGCGCAAGCTGACCTATCGCGAGTTGCACGAGGACGTCTGCCGCATGGCCAATGCGCTGAAGGCGCTGGGCGCAGGCCGGGGCGAGCGCGTGACCATCTACATGCCGATGATCCCCGAAGCGGCGGTCGCCATGCTGGCCTGCGCGCGGATCGGCGCGATCCATTCGGTGGTGTTCGGAGGCTTCTCTCCCGAGGCGCTGGCCGGCCGCATCCAGGACTGCGACAGCCGCCTCGTCATCACCGCCGACGGCGGCATGCGCGGCGGCAAGCTGGTTCCGCTCAAGGCCAATGTCGATGCGGCGCTGGATCACTGCACCTCTGTCGAGGCCGTGCTCACTGTGCGCCACGCCCATTGCGACGTCACCATGAAGCCCGGTCGCGACCACTGGTGGCACGAGCGGCGGGGCGAAGTCTCCGCGCATTGCCAGCCCGAGGAAATGGGCGCGGAAGACCCGCTGTTCATCCTCTACACCTCGGGCAGCACCGGCAAGCCCAAAGGCGTGCTCCACACCAGCGGCGGCTACCTCACCTGGGCGGCGATGACCCACCACTACGTCTTCGACTACCGCCCCGGCGACATCTACTGGTGCGCGGCGGACGTGGGCTGGGTCACCGGGCACAGCTACGTCGTCTACGGCCCGCTGACCAATGGCGCGACCATGGTCATGTTCGAGGGCGTGCCCAACTGGCCCGACCATTCGCGCTTCTGGCAGATCGTCGACCGCCACCAGGTCAACATCTTCTATGGCGCCCCCACTGCCCTGCGCGCGCTGATGCGCGAGGGCGATGACTGGGTGAAGGCAACGCGGCGCACCAGCCTGCGCCTCCTCGGCACGGTCGGCGAACCGATCAATCCGGAGGCCTGGGAATGGTACTGGCGCGTCGTCGGCGACGAGCGCTGCCCGATCGTCGATACCTGGTGGCAGACCGAAACCGGCGCGGCGATGATCACCGGCATGCCCGGCGCTATCGACATGAAGCCGGGCTCCGCCAGCCTGCCGATGTTCGGCGTGGTGCCGCAGGTGGTCGATGCCGAAGGCAAGGTGCTGGAAGGCGCGACCGAAGGCAACCTGTGTATCACCCAGTCCTGGCCCGGCCAGATGCGCACCGTCTGGGGCGATCACGAGCGCTTCTTCC
>JAYRPK010000342.1:0-3863 GCA_041911195.1 Novosphingobium sp.
CTCCCCCTCCCGGCCTCCCATAGGGTACTATCGTTGGGTGGCCGGGAGGGGGAGCGGGCCGGTGCCGAAGCGAATTCGCCTCTTGGCGAATTTTGTATCTGACTCTCAGGCGTATGGATTGGTCGGTGCGCCGGGCAGCGCCATGTAATAGTGCCCGGCGTTGAGCCCGCCATCGACGGCCAGTTCGGTGCCCATGCAATAGGCCGCATCCTCGGAAGCGAGATAGGCTGCCGCCGCACCGATTTCCTCGGGGAAGCCCATGCGCTGGGCGGGGTAGATCCAGAAGCCCTGGTCGGCCAGCTCCTTGGGCGCGTTCATCGGGTTGGCCATGGCGGTGTAGATGCCGCCGGGGTGGATCGAGTTGACCCGGATGCCGCGCGGGCCCAGTTCGAGCGCCAGCGCCTTGGTCAGGCCGCGCACCGCGAACTTGGTGGCGCAGTAGACCGAAACGGCATTCGCCCCGGAAAGTCCGTCTGCCGAGCTCATGTTGACAATGCTGCCGCCGCCGGCCCGCTCGATGGCGGGAATGGCCAGCTGGCAGCCGTTGATCACGCCCTTGATGTTGACGTCGATCAGCGTGTCGATCTCCTCCTCGGAATAGGTCTCGAAGCCGCGGAAGAACAGGACACCGGCATTGTTGACCAGGGTATCGAGCTTGCCGAAGCGCGCTTCGGTGGCCGCGATGGCGTCGCGCCACTGCGCGCGGGACGTCACGTCGAGATGCAGGTAGCCGGCCCTGTCGCCAAGCTCGCCGGCCAGCGCCGCGCCCGCTTCGTCGAGCACGTCGGTGATCATCACCTGCGCGCCTTCGGCGATGAAGCGGCGGACGATCCCCTCGCCGATCCCGCGAGCGCCGCCGGTGACCAGTGCGACCTTGCCTTCGAGGCGATTCATGCGCGATTCTCCCGTTTCCTGCCTTGAGCGAATAAGGTCTGGAATTTCCCCACACAATACGCAATTATTGGATATAGCCTTGCCGTTGAAGCAAAACGCGAATTTCATGGCCTTTAAGGCAACGCAAAAGTCGGGAGATACGAAGTCCATGCCCTTGAACCCGCAGGTCGCGGCAATGCTTGCCGCCATGGCCGACATGCCCGCTCTCGATCCCGAGCTCCTCACCGCCGAAATGCTGCGCGCCGGCAGCGACCAGCCGATCGCTACCGGCGAGCCGCTGGCCGTGGCGCGGGTGGAGGATCTCGCGATCGAGCTGCCCGGCCGCAGCCTGGAGGCGCGCCTCTATGTGCCCGAAGGCGCTGCCGAGCCCTTTGCGCTCACCCTGTTCTTCCATGGCGGTGGCTGGGTGATCGGTACGCTCGACACGCACGATGCCACCTGCCGCGCGCTGGCGCGGGCCAGTGGATCGGCAGTGCTCTCCGTCGCCTACCGGCTCGCGCCCGAGCACCGCTATCCGGCGGCGGTCGACGATTGCTTCGAGGCCCTGGCCTGGGCCGCGGCCAATGCCGCAGCGCTGGGCGTGGACGGCCAGCGCCTGGCCGTCGCGGGGGACAGCGCCGGCGGCAATCTCGCCGCTGCAGTGGCGATCCTGGCGCGTGACCGGGGCGGGCCGGAACTGCGGCACCAGCTGCTGGTCTATCCGGTGACCGACGCCGATTTCGACAATCTCTCTTACCAGGCCAACGGCGGCGGCGAGTATTTCCTCGGCACGGCGATGATGCGCTGGTTCTGGGATCAGTACCTGGGTGTCAGGCCCGCCAGCGAAGCGCCGCTGGCAGCCGTGCTGCGCGTCGGCGATCTTGCCGGCCTGCCGCCGGCCACGGTCATCACCGCGGAATTCGATCCCCTGCGCGACGAAGGCATGGCCTATGCCGCGCGCCTGCGCGATGCCGGGGTGGCAACCGACGCGGCGATCGCGCCGGGCATGATCCACGGCTTCTTTTCCATGTTCGAAGCGGTTCCCGACGCCATGGCATGGATCGAACACGGTGGCCGCCGGCTTGGGGAAGCGCTGGCATGACCGGTTCGGGCAGGAAAATACGCAATATTCGGGTTGACGCTGGGTCCCCGTCCGCGCAGGTCACGGGCAAGAGTTCGACGGTCGGGGCCATGACGCAGAAATTCCAGTTCGACGACACGGATCGCAGCATCGTGCAGCAGCTGCGGGCGAACGGGCGCGCCACCAACCAGCAGATCGCCGAGTCCCTCGGGCTGACCGCGACGACGGTCTCTTCCCGTATCCGCCGAATGGAAGACGGGCAGCAGCTGCGGGTTGTCGCGGTGTCGGACTTTGCCGCCCACGGCTTCAATTTCCTGATGCGCGTCACGGTCGAGGTCGATGGCAGGCCAGCCTCCGAAGTCGCGCGGGAACTGGCGAATTTCCCGGAAGTCTTCGCCACGCACATCGTCACCGGGCGCTACGATATCGACATGCTGGTCGCCCTCCACGATCTCGACGACCTGTCCGGACTGCTGCTCGACAAGTTCTCGCAGATCGCCGGCATCCGGGCGATGGCGCCCTCGATCGTCGTCGATATCCTCAAGTACAAATTCGATGTCGCGCCGATCGCGGTGAGGGGCTGACGCCATGACCAATGTCCAGATCGACGAACTCGACCTCCAGCTGATCGACCTGCTGGCGCAGGATGCTCGGGTTTCGAACCGCAAGATCGCCGCCGAACTGGGCGTCACCGAAGGCACGGTACGCGGCCGGATCAAGCGTCTCCAGCAGGACCGACTGATCGCCTTCACCGCGATCACCGGGCTCGAAATGGCGGAAAACTCGCGCCTCGCCTTCATCAGCGTCCAGGCCGAAGTGATGCGCGTGCGCGACGTCGCCCGCCAGATCGCCGACCTCGACCAGATCAATGCGGTGATGATCACCATGGGCCAGTTCAACATCCTGGCGATGAGCCTGTTCAACGAGCTCGACACGCTTGTCGAAGTCGCTTCCGACCGCATTCTCGCGATCCCGGGCGTGCATCACGTCGAGACGTCGATTGCGGTCAAGACGGTGAAATACAACGCCCGCATGGCCAAGATCACCGGCAACGCGCAATTCATCGCGGATGGCGACTGAGTTTCCCTAGAAGGCTACCGCACCCCCATCGATCACCAGCGGGTGGCCGGTGACGAAGCTGGCCGCGTCCGAACACAGCCACACGGCGCCAGCCGCCACTTCCTCGGGCCTGGCCATGCGGCCCATCGGAGTGAGGCCCTCGACCACCTTCCTCATCTCGGGATTGGCGATCAGCGGCGCGGTCATCGCCGTCTCGACCACGCCGGGGCAGATCGCGTTGACCCGGATCCCGGCCTTGGCCCAGCGCAGAGCGGCATGGCGGGTGAGGCCGATGACGCCGTGCTTGGTTGCGGTATAGGCCGGCTGCGCGCCATTGCCGACCAGGCCGTTGATCGACGAGGTGTTGACGATCGCGCCGCCGCCCTGCGCCAGCATGACTTCGGCCTCCTCGCGCATGCACATCATCACGCCGGTCAGGTTGACGCCCAGGCTGCGCTCCCAAATGTCGTCGTCGTATTCGTTCGCGCCCAGGTTGTTGATGCCCGCATTGTTGAAGGCGCAATCCAGCCGCCCGAAACGCTCGACCGCCGCCTGCACCATGGCCTTTACCGAAGCGCCGTCGCCGACGTTGCAATGCTGGTAGGCCGCCGTCCCGCCGGCCGCTTCGACCAGCCGCACCGTTTCCGCTCCACCGGCGTCATCGATATCGGCGACCAGAACGCTGGCTCCCGAATGTGCAAAGGCAAGCGCTGCAGCGCGGCCGATGCCGCCCCCCGCGCCGGTAACCAGCGCGACCTTGCCACTGAGCCCATAGTCGATCATTCTCATTCTCCCCGATGCGGCGGATAGTCGGTGTAGCCGCGGCTGTCGTCGCCGTGGCCGGTGTAGA
>JAYRPK010000343.1:0-2766 GCA_041911195.1 Novosphingobium sp.
CGCTGCCTTCGCTGTTTGCCCTGGCGAACGCGCAATGGCCTTCCGCCCTGCCCAACCCGCAGATCAACCTGGGGCTGGACCTGGCCGGCGGCAGCCACATCCTGCTTGAGGCGGACGCCTCGCAGGTCGCCCGCCAGCGGCTCGAAAGCATGGAAGAAAGCGTGCGCGGCAAGCTGCGCCACGCCTCGCCAGAGATCGTCATCGGCGACATTTCCAGCCGCGACGGCAAGCTGAGCTTCATGGTGCAGAACCCGGCGCAGGTCGATGCCGCGCACGAGCAGGTCCGCTCGCTGGCCTCGCCGATCGGCCTCACCGGCCAGCGCGACTGGGATATCCAGGTGCTCGACGGCACCCGCATCGTCATGACGCCGACCCAATCCGGCGTCACCGCGGCTGTCGACGAAGCCATGGACACTGCCACCGAAGTGGTGAGGAAGCGCATCGACGCGCTGGGCACCCGCGAGCCGACGATCATCCGCCAGGGCGCCGATCGCATCGTCGTCCAGGTGCCGGGCCTCAAGGATCCGGCCGCGCTCAAGAACCTGCTGGGGCAGACCGCCAAGCTCGAATTCCGGTTGGTCGATACCACCGCCTCGCCCACCGACATCGCCCAGGGCATTGCCCCTCCGGGCGACCAGATCTTTCCCTACGCCGATCCCGCCAAAAGCGGCGGCGTGCCGGCGCTTGCGGTCAAGCGGCTGGGCGGGATCAAGGGCGATCAGCTGACCAATGCCAAGCAGAGCTTCGACCAGCGCAACAACGAACCGATCGTCGATATCACCTTCGATCAGCAGGGCGGCGCCAAGTTCGCCAAGCTGACGACCGAAAACGTCAACAAGCCCTTCGCCATCATTCTGGACGGCAAGATCCTGTCGGCGCCCAACATCAACGAGCCGATCCTGGGCGGCAGCGCGCAGATTTCCGGCAGCTTCACGGTCGAAAGCGCCAACCAGCTCGCCATCGCGCTGCGCTCCGGCGCGCTGCCGGTGGACCTCAAGGTGGTGGAAGAGCGCACCGTCGGGCCGGACCTTGGCGCCGATTCGATCGAGAAGGGCATGATCGCCATGCTGGTCGGCACGGTGGCGCTGATGGTGTTCATGCTGCTCACCTATGGCCGCTTCGGGATCTACACCTGCGTCGCGCTGGTGCTCAACACGATGATGATCCTTGGCGTGATGGCAGTCGCCAACACCACGCTGACCTTGCCGGGCATCGCCGGCTTCGTTCTCACCATCGGCGCCGCGGTCGACGCCAACGTGCTGATCAACGAGCGCATCCGCGAGGAGCGCGCGCGCGGGCGGCGCGTCGTCCAGGCGGTCGAAATGGGCTACAAGGAAGCGCGCAGCGCCATCTTCGACGGCAATATCACCAATGTCATCGCTGCTGTGCTGATGTTCCTCTTGGGCTCCGGCCCGGTCAAGGGCTTCGCCGTGGTGCTGATCATCGGCATCGCCACATCGGTGTTCACCGCCGTTTCGCTGACCCGCATGTGGGTGGCGCACTGGCTGCGCAAGGCGCGGCCCAGCGATCTCGTGTTGTAAGGGCCCGGCGCCATGAAACTGTTGAAGCTCGTTCCCGACAACACCAACATCCGCTTCCTGCGCTGGCGGCTGCCGTTCTACGTGGTCAGCCTGGTGCTGATGGCCGCATCGCTGACCCTGGTCATGACCCGCGGGCTCAATCTCGGCGTCGATTTCATCGGCGGCCAGATGATCCGAGTGACCTTCGAACGCAGCGCCACGGCGCCGGTCGTCAGCCTGCGCGAGGAAGTCGGCAAGCTGGGCTATGGCGAGCCGACCATCCAGGAATTCGGCAAGCCCAACCAGGTCTCGATCCGGATGAAGCTGCCCGAAGGCGCGGAAAAGGATCCCGGCCTGTCCGATGCCATGGCCCGCAAGATCACCACGGCGGTCAAGGCGACCCATCCGGACGCGCGGGTGGACGGGGTCGATTCGGTTTCCGGCAAGGTCTCGGGCGAACTGTTCAAGACCGGCATGCAGGCGCTGCTCGCCGCCATGGTGGCGATCTCGATCTACATCTGGGTGCGCTTCGAATGGCAGTTCGGCGTGGGCGCGCTGTTCGCCCTGGTCCACGACGTCACATTGACCCTGGGGCTGTTCGCGCTGACCCAGATGGAGTTCGACCTCAACATCGTCGCCGCGCTGCTGACGCTGATCGGCTATTCGCTCAACGACACCATCGTGGTCTATGACCGGATTCGCGAGAACCTGAAGAAATTCCGGCGCATGCCGATGCCCGAGCTGCTCGACCTTTCGGTCAACGAAACCTTGTCGCGCACGATCGTCACTTCCTCGTCGGTGCTGATCACCCTGGCGGCGCTGCTGATCCTGGGGCCCAGCGTGATCTTCGGCTTCACCCTGGCGATCTTCTTCGGCATCTTCGTCGGCACCTACAGCTCGGTCTACATGGCGGCGCCGATCCTGATCTGGCTAAAAGTGAATTCGGCCAGCTTCGTGCCGCAGGAAACCGAGATCGACCGGCAGGACAGGCTGGCGCGCGAACGGGGGTAATTGCCAATCCTCCCCGTGCCGGGGAGAGGGATTATTCCGCCAACCTTGCCCAGTGCGCCACCAGCTGCGCGGCGTTTTCTTCCCAGCTATAGCCCTGCGCCCCCGCCGCGACGTCCTCGCGCGGCGGCGGGTCGGCGAGCAGGTCGCGCACTGCCATGGCGATCGCATCGGCTTCCCGCGCCACCAGCCGGCCGTGCGCCGGCGCGGTGATCAGTTCCCCCGCGCCGGGGATGTC
>JAYRPK010000344.1:0-3677 GCA_041911195.1 Novosphingobium sp.
ACAGTGCTGGTCAACGGCATGATCATGACGGTTTACCTTTGGCACCTGACCGCCTTCGTCTTTGTTGTCACCGCCGCCTGGCTGCTTGGCGGCGTGGGGCTGCAGGCGGCGCCCGGCAGCCAGGGCTGGTGGCTGGCGCGGCCGGTGTGGTTTGCGCTCTATATCGCCGCGCTGTTGCCGCTGATCGGACTGTTTTCGCGCTTCGAGCGGATGGACGGGCCGGGGGACGACAGGGCCATTCCCCACTGGCGGCTGGTGCTCGGCGTGTTGGCGATCTGTGCAGGGCTTGCCGCCACTGCGGCGATCAGCATCGCCAGCCCGCTGGGGGTGACGGGCGTGCGGTTGTGGCTGGTTGCCTTGCCCTTCGCCGGCGCGGCGCTGATCCGATTCGGGCCTGCCTACGCCCTCGCCAAGAAGGCGCGGAGATAGGCCTTAGCGGAACGGCGGTTCGTTGAACGCCCGCAATTTGCGCGAATGCAGCTTGGCGCCTTCCGCGCGCAGCAGTTCGCAGGTCCTCAGGCCGATCGCGAGATGCGAGGCGATGGCTTCCTCATAGAACCGGTTCGCCTGGCCGGGCAGCTTGATCTCGCCATGCAGCGGCTTGTCTGACACGCAGAGCAGCGTGCCGTAGGGCACGCGGAAGCGATAGCCTTGCGCCGCGATGGTGGCGCTTTCCATGTCGATGGCCACCGCCCGGCTCTGGCTGAGGCGGCGGGCGCTGACGGTGTAGCGCAGTTCCCAGTTACGGTCGTCGGTGGTGACGACCGTGCCGGTGCGCATGCGGCGCTTGAGATCGATGCCGCCCGCGCCGCTGACTTCCTCGGCCGCCTGGGCAAGGGCAAGCTGCACTTCGGCGATGGCCGGAAGCGGAATTTCGGGCGGCAGCACGTGGTCGAGCACGTTGTCGTCGCGCAGATAGGCATGGGCGAGGACATAGTCGCCGATCCGCTGCGTGTCGCGAATGCCACCGCAATGGCCGATCATCAGCCAGGCCTCGGGGCGCAGCACGGCGAGGTGATCGGTGATGTTCTTGGCGTTGCTAGGCCCGACGCCGATATTGACCAGGGTAATCCCCTCGCGATTGGGCGCGGTCAGGTGATAGGCCGGCATCTGGTGCTTGCGCCAGGCAGTGTCGGACAGGCGCAGGCTGGCTTTCTCGACCGGCTCGTCAAGGAACAGGCCACCCGCGCCGGCGAGCTCCTCGTAACCGTTCTGCCCGATCTGCCGGCCGGCCCAGTCGACGAATTCGTCGACATAGCGGTGATAGTTGGTGAACAGCACATAGCGCTGGAAATGATCGACCGATGTGCCTGCATAATGCGCCAGCCGCGCCAGGCTGAAATCGGTGCGCAGGCCATCGAACAGGGCCAGCGGCATCGGCAAGCCGGGCATGTCGAGATCGATGCCGTCGGCGATCTCGTCGCCGATGTGCGAAAGTTCGGTCGCGGGAAAATGGCGCGCCAGTTCGCCCGCGCTGACCGCGCCCAGCGCGCCGCTGCCGTCGAGCACATAGGGGAAGGGAATTTCCTGGGCCGAACGGGCGACTTCGAAATGCACGTCATAGTCGGCGCTGAGCAGTTCGAGCTGTTCGATCAGGTAGTCGGTGAACAGAGCTGGCCGGGTGATGGTGCAGGCATAAGTGCCGCCGCGGCTGAGCCGGCCGAAGGCGCGGGTCAGGTCGCCGCGATGATCGGTGCCGCGATAGGTCAGGCGCAGCTCCGGATAGCACCAGGCGCGGCTTTCGCGCCGGTCGGGCGGCGGCGGAGTTCCGTCCTTGGCAAAACGGGCGATGTCGTCGCGCAGGCAGGCAACGGCCTCATCGTAGATCAGCGTAAGCCTGGCGAGCACTTCCCCGGTGGTGGTCATGCCAGCATGAATAGGCGCGCTGCGCTGCAAAGCAAAGGGGGCGCCGAAGCGCCCCCAGATTTCCTGTATTCGATGCCAGCCTTGATTCAGGCTTCGCCCTCCGTAGCGGGGGCTTCGGCCGGAGCCGCGGCTTCCTCGGCAGCGATCTCGCCGGGCTCGGCATTGGGATCGAAAGCCTCCGTGAAGCCGGTCGGAACCGCTTCTTCCTCGAACATCGCCGCAAGAACGTCGATGCCCTGGGCCTGCTGGTCGGCCTCGTCGGGCGAACGCGCGACGTTGACCTTGACCTGGACCGAGACTTCCGGGTGCAGCGCGACGCGCACGTCGAACATGCCGATGGTCTTGATCGGACGTTCCAGCACGATCATCGAGCGGGTCACCTTGGCGCCCTGCTCGTTGAGCGAATCGACGATGTCGCGCACCGAAACCGAACCATAGAGCTGGCCCGAGTTGGACGAAGCGCGGATCAGGACGACCGACATGCCCTCGACCGTCTTGCCGTGGCTGGCGGCTTCGACGCGGCGCTCGGCGTTGTCGGCCTCGATCCTGGCGCGGTTGGCTTCGAAGACCTTGCGGTTGGCTTCGTTGGCACGCAGCGCCTTCTTGCCGGGCAGCAGGAAGTTGCGGGCGTAGCCGTCCTTGACGCTGACGACGTCGCCGATGTTGCCGAGCTTTTCGACACGCTCGAGAAGGATGATTTGCATTTCGCGGTCCTCCTTACTTCACGAGGTAGGGCAGGAGGCCCAGGTGCCGGGCGCGCTTGATCGCCTGGCTGAGCTCGCGCTGCTTCTTGGCGGAAACCGCGGTGATGCGGCTGGGAACGATCTTGCCACGCTCTGACATGAAGCCCTGCAGCAGGCGCACGTCCTTGTAGTCGATGGCGGGAGCGTTCTTGGCCGAAAACGGGCAGCTCTTGCGGCGGCGGAAAAAGGCGCGGCTCATGCGAATGTCTCCTCGCGGTCACGGCGCTTGGCCTTGTCGCGTTCGGCCTTGCGCATCATCACGCTGGGGCCACCTTCATGCTCGTCCACCCGCACGGTGAGGAAGCGGATGACGTCTTCGTTGATCGAGGTCTGACGCTCGAGCTCGGCGACGACGCCGGCGGGGGCATCGATGTCGAGCATGACGAAGTGCGCCTTGCGGTTGCGCTTGATCTTGTAGGCGAGGCTCTTGAGGCCCCAGGTCTCGGTCTTGACGACCTTGCCCTGGTTGGCTTCGACGATCTCGGTGGCGGTTGCGGCCAGGGCGTCTACCTGCGCCTGGCTGAGGTCCTGGCGCGCCAGGAACACGTGCTCGTATAGCGGCACGGCTGCTATCCTTTCATGTCCATGCCGATCGCTGGCTTGCCTGCGCGGATCGCAGGGGCCCCTCCGGCTTTCTGCTTCCCCATTCAACCGGCCAATCCTGAGCCTGCCGAAGGAGGAAGCGGGGCGCATAGCGGAATTCGGCGGGAATGCAAGCGCCGCCCGATCCTTGCTTGCCCTGCCAATGCGAATTCGCCATCGTCGCGGGCCAATTCGGGGGATACCATCATGGAACAATCCGGTTCGATGAAAGCCTTGTCGGCCCTATCCGTCATTCTGGCCCTGGGCTCGGGGTTTTTTGCTTTGACGGTTCCGGCCAGCGCCAGCGAGAACGGTGCTGCGCTGATCCTGCAATGTGACAGGCAGGCCGCCGCACAGGCCGATCCAGATCGACCGGCGAATGCGCCCTTTGTCGAGCTTGCGGCGATCCAGCCCGCGGAGGCCATCCCCGCTTGTAGCCGGGCGGTGTCGGCCTTGCCCGGCAATGCCCGGATGATGGCCCAATTG
>JAYRPK010000345.1:0-6050 GCA_041911195.1 Novosphingobium sp.
CGCCGACCGAAGCGAGATAGGCGCCCGGATCGTCGCACTCGATATCATAGACGGCGAGGAACTGGTTGGTGTCCGCACCCATCATCTTGGCGACGAGCTGAAAACGCTGCGCGCCCTGCGAGCCGGCGAACGAAGTCATCTCGGGCAGGTGGACGTTCTGGTACCAGTCGGCGAATTCCTTTTCCTGGCCGGGCTTGGGCGTGGTCAGCGCGATAATCTTGCACTTGGGCATGGGCATCCTCCTTGAAACGTTGCGATTCTCGCGCCGCTTGCGCGCGAAGGGCCAATTGCGCATATTCCGGCTCAACAGGTCAAGAGAGGAATGAGCATGGCGACCATTGCCGAACCCCGCAGCTTCACTCGCTTTTCGGTCGAACCGCTGAACCCGCGCATCGGCGCGGAGATTCATGGCATCGACCTGCGCGAAGACTGCCCGGACGAACTCATCGCCGACATCCGCGCCGCCCTGCTGACCTACAAGGTCATCTTCTTTCGCGACCAGGACATCACCCAGGAACAGCACATCGCCTTCGCCCGCCGCTTCGGCGAGCTGGAAGTGCACCCGGCCTCGGCCAAGGACCAGCCGAACCCGGAGATTTTCCACCTGCGCCCGCGCCACGGCGAGACCAACCTCTATGCCAATGCCGGATCGAAAGTGCGCACCGGCGCGGACCTGTGGCATTCCGATGTCTCCTGGCGCGAGAACCCCTCGTTCGGTTCGGTGCTGATCGGCCGCACCATTCCCGAGACCGGCGGCGACACCATGTTCGCCGACATGGCCGCCGCCTATGAGGGCCTCTCGCCCAAGATGAAGGACTTCCTCTGCGAGCTGACCGCCGTCCACGACGGCAAGGGCTTCGCCCCGTTCCAGGGCATGACCGTCGAGCAGTTCCATCAGGTCTATCCGCCGCCGCACCACCCGGTGGTGCGCACCCATCCGGAAACCGGCGAGCGCATCCTTTATGTGAACTGCGCCTTCGTCACCCACATAGACGGGCTGAGCGAGAAAGAGAGCTACTGGCTGCTCGACCACCTCTACCAGCAGGCGGCGATCCCCGAATACCAGTGCCGCTTCCGCTGGCGGAAGAACTCGATCGCGTTCTGGGACAACCGCGTGTGCCAGCACTATGCGGTGGGCGACTATGCCCCGGCCGACCGGCACATGGAGCGAGTGACGATCGTCGGCGACAAGCCGTTCTTCGATCCGGCGCCGCACTTGTTTCAGCTTGACTGAAACCTAATCCATAACCCCTAGTCCGCCAGCCCCACCTCGATCGAACTCAGGTTCCCCGAACTGTCCACCGGCACATAGTCCAGCGGCGGCATGCCCGGGGGCGGCCCCCATTCGGGGTTCTCGTAAATCGGCCCTGTGAAGTCGACCGGCCCCGCATATTCGGTCTGGAAGGCGCGCCACTTGAACCGCCAGCAGTCGCCCTCGTCGACGAAGCGCTCATAGTAACTGCCGATGGCGAACAGCGGCTCGCCGCTGGCCTTGACGCTGTTCTCGGTGAAATAGGTCCGGGCCGAGGCCACGCCGTCTCCCACTTCCACCGTCGGGGTGCGCATGGTCAGGAGGATGCGGCGGAACAGCGGGAAGACGCCGCCCATGAAATCCAGGATCTGCTGTCTGCCCGCCAGCACATGCCCGGCGATGCGCCATTCGCAATCCTCGGCAAAACAGTCGCCGAAGCTGGCAAGGTCCTTGCGCCAGACGGCATCGACATAGCGGGCATGGACCTGGCGGATCATGCATTCGGCGGTGACAAAATCGCTCATTGTCCTCTCCTCTATTCCCCGCCCCGGATCGCCCTGGCGCTGACGCCCGAGCGGTCATAGGTCACTTCGTCGAGCGGCGGCATGCCCGGCGGCGGGCCATAGTCCGTCACTTCGTAGAACTCGCCGCCCTGGAAGTTCGGCAGGCCCGAATAGTGGGTCTGGAACATGCGCCATTGGAACAGCCACTGGCCGTCGACCTGCACTAAGCGGTCGAAATAGATGCCGACCGGGCCATAGGGCCGGCCATCGGCATAGGCCGAATTCTCCGAAACATAGCACCGCGAGACCGCGCCCTCTTCGGTCAGGTGGACGATGGGCGTGCGGAAGGTCATCAGCAGGCGCTTGAACTGCTTGAAGGCGCCTTTGAGGAAATGCTCGATCTCCCCCGGCCCGCGCATCACCTGACCGCCAACCCGCCATTCGCCATCCGGGGCGAACAGGGTTCCGACGGTCCTCGCATCCTGCCGCCACACCGCATCGGCATAGCGCGAATGCAATTGCCGGATCGCGGTTTCGACGGCGACGAAGTCGCTGGGCATCGCATGCTCCTCTCCAGGCTCTCCCAGCGCCATGGGTGCACAGCTTTGCCCGAATGTCCATGCCCGATGGTGACAGGGGCCGAGGCGGGTGTATGACACGGCCAACGACAAGCGAGGGGAAGTGGCCATGATCGAGAGGCTGTTCGCGCGTGGCTGGCTGTCGCTGCTGGGGCTCACGCTGCTGGCAGTGGCCCTGCCAGCGAGGGCCGCGCCGCAGGATTCGCTCCTGGGCGGCGACGGCGCCTTTCCCGAGGGCGCCAAGGTCTATCGCGAGCATTGCGCCAGCTGCCACGATGCCGCCACCGGCCGCGCGCCGCAGAAATGGGTGCTGCAGCAGATGTCGGCCGAAGCCATCCACAAGGCGCTGACCGAAGGGGCGATGCGCGTGCAAGCGCAAGGCATTGCGCCCGAAGGCACGGCCTCGGTTGCCGAATATCTGGCCAATCGCAAGCTGGGCGCCGCGACTGCCGCGGCATCGGTCAATCCATGCAAGGGCCCGCGCGCGCGCTTCGACCGGCGCGAGCCGCCGGTGTTCGACGGCTGGGGGCTCGATCCGGCCAGCAACCATTCGATGTCCACCGCGCAGGCAGGCATCGACCCGCAAAACGCCGGCCGCCTGCGGCTCAAATGGGCCTTCGGCTTCCCCGGCGCGCAGCGCGCCCGATCGCAGGCGACCCTTGCCGGCGGGGCGATCTACGTCGGCAGCCACACCGGCCGCGTCTATGCGCTCGACCGCGAGACCGGCTGCGTGCGCTGGACCTTCGACGCGGCCGCCGAAGTGCGCACCGCGGTCCTCGTCCAGTCCTGGCGCGCAGGCGATGCGCGGACCAGGCCGCTGGCCTGGTTCGGCGACGCAGTGGGCAACATCTATGCGGTCGAGGCCTTCACCGGCAGGCAGGTCTGGAAGATCAAGGCCGACCAGCACCCCGCCGCGACCATCACCGCCACTCCCGCGCTCCACAAGGGCACGCTCTATGTGCCGATCTCCTCCTTCGAAGAGGCCGCTGCCTTCAATCCGGGCTATGTCTGCTGCTCGTTCCGCGGCTCGCTGGTGGCGATGGATGCCATGACCGGGCGCGAGAAATGGCGCACATGGCTGGTCGATGAGCCCAGGGCCAATGGCGCCAACAAGGCCGGAGCCCCGCAGATGGGGCCATCGGGCGTGCCGGTTTGGAATACTCCGGCGATCGATGTCGCGCGCAACCAGCTTACCATCGGCACCGGCGACAACTATTCGACGCCCGCCACCGAGCTGAGCGATTCCGTCCTCGCGCTCGATCTCGACAGCGGCCGGATCAAGTGGCGTTTCACCGAAACCCAACGCGACGCCTGGAACGCCGCCTGCACCATGCCCGAGCTTTCGAAGAACTGCCCGGACGAGGACGGCCCGGACTTCGACTTCGGCGCGGGCACGGTGCTGGGCAAGACCGGCAACGGGCGCGAGATCGTGCTGGCCGGCTCCAAGTCGGGCGTGGTCTTCGGCCTGAACCCGGATGACGGCAAGCTGCTGTGGCAGACCCGGCTGGGCCATGGCGGGGTCGTCGGCGGGATCAATTTCGGCATGGCGGCCTCCGCCGCCCGGCTCTACGTGCCAGTGAGCGACGCGCCCGACAACAAGGCCTATGCCCATCCGGCGGGCCAGGGGCTCTATGCGCTCAACCTCGCCACCGGAGCGAAAGTCTGGGGAGAGCCGGTTGGCGGCGCCACCTGCGAGGGCCGCAAGGACTGCAACCCGGGCTTCGGCGGATCGATCACGGCGACGCCCGATCTCGTCTTCGCGGGCGCGGACGATGCGCACTTGCGCGTCTACGATGCGGCGGACGGCAAGGTGCTGTGGGATCACGATACCCTGCGCGACTATGCCACGGTCAATGGCGTTGCGGCGCGCGGCGGCTCGATCGGCGGGGGCGCGGCACCGATCGCCTGGAAGGGCCTGCTGATCGCCTCTTCGGGATATGGTTATGCCAGCAAGATGCCCGGAAACGTGCTGCTGGTGTTCAGCGTGAAGTGAGAGGATCGAGATGTTGAAAGCGATTGTCGTCGGCACCGGTTTCGGCTGCCGCATCCAGGTGCCGGCGCTGCGCGGCGCGGGGTTCGACGTGGCGGCACTGGTCGGCTCCGATCCCACCCGCACGGCGGAACGGGCGGCCGCGAACGGAGTGCCGGGTGCCTACACCGATCTCGGCGAAGCCATCGATGCGACCGGCGCGGATGTCGTCGCGGTCTCGACCACGCCGTACACCCACGGCCTGTTCGCGCGCCAGGCGCTGGAAAAGGGCTGCCATGTGCTTTGCGAAAAGCCCTTCACCCGCGACGCCGCCGAGGCCGAGGCACTGCTCGCCATGGCCGAGGCGGCCGGCAGGGTGCATATGCTCGGCCACGAATTCCGCTTCATGCCCGAGCGCGCCACCGCTGCGCGGGCGCTGAGCGAAGGCATGATCGGCGAGGTGCGCGCGATCAGCTTCGTCCAGCTCTTGCCGCACATTCCGCATAACGAAGACCAGATGCCCGACTGGTGGTTCGATCCGGCAGAGGGCGGCGGCTGGCTGGGCGCCTCGATGCCGCACCTGGCCGATCAGTTGCGCCAGTCGGCGGGCGAGATGACATCGCTCAGCGCCTCGCTCGGCCGGGTGGCGGCGACGCGCGGCACGGCGGACGACACCTTCTCGCTGCGCTTCGCCATGGCCAATGGCGCGGAAGGGGTGATCCAGTATTGCGCCGGGGTCTATGGCCCGATGCTGGACCTGGCCCATTTCGCCGGCTCCACCGGCTCGCTGTGGATCGAGCAGGGCAAAGTCATGCTGGCCGACAAGCATGGCACCCGCGAAGTGCCGGTGCCCGACGAGTTCAAGCTCCCCCCGCCCCCGCCGATCACCGCCGACCCGCGCCATGAAACACAGCGCTGGAAGATGCTCGTCGGCATGGAATTGCCGCCCTACACCGTGCTCTGCAGCGCCCTGAAGGCAAGGATCCTGGGCGATCCGGCCCCAAGCCCGGTGGAGCCAGCGACCTTCGCCGATGGCCTGGCCGCCATGCGGATCATCGACGCTGCGCGCGCTTCGGCTGCCGATGGCGGCAAAGTGATGCTACTGTGATCAAGATGGAATCGGATACCCCTGCGATGAACAGCAACACGTTCAAGGCCGCGATCTTCCGCGGCGTCGGCAAGGTCGATGTCGTCGACCTGCCCTATCCCGAATGCGGCGACGACGAGGCGATCGTCCGCAATGTGATGACCGGCATCTGCGGCTCGGACATTTTCGCCTTCCAGAAACACGGCCCGGAAAGCCGCATCTGGGTCGACGAGGAATTCGGGCACGAATCGATCAGCGAAGTGGTCGAACTGGGCAAGAACGTGAAAGGATTGAAAGTCGGCGACCGGGTCTTCGTCAACCAGGACAAGGCCTTCCGCGATTTCCGCCGGGTTTCTGCGACGGGCGGCTTTTCCAACTACCTGCGCATCCCGCAATGCGAAGCTGGCTACAGCCTGCTGCCGATCGACGAGGACTTGCCGTTGCGCTCCGCCGTGCTGTTCGAACCCTTCGTGGTCGGCACGCGCGGCGTGAAGGGGCTCAATCCCCGGCCGGGCGACCTCGCCGTGGTCTTCGGGGCGGGGATTATCGGCATGACCAGCGCGATCATGCTCGACTGGTATGGCTGCGACAAGGTGATGGTCTGCGATTTCTCGGAATTCCGCCTGGAAAACGCCCGCAAGCTGGGCTTCGTCACCTGCAA
>JAYRPK010000346.1:0-2399 GCA_041911195.1 Novosphingobium sp.
CTCGGGCAAGCGGGTACGCGGCAAGTTCACCATCACCAGCATAACGCCCGACGAGGGCGGGAGGTTCCGCGAGGAAATGGACTTCGCCATCGAAGTCGAAGGCATGGAGCGGCCTGCCGTGGTCGGCCGCTGGCTGACCATGTATTTCCAATGAGCCTGACAGTCAGCGTTCTGACGGGCGAGGAAATCCTTGCGGCGATCGACGATCTGGCGCGCCTGCGCATGGCGGTCTTTGCCGAGTGGCCCTACCTCTACGATGGCGACGCCGAGTACGAGGCGCACTACCTCAAGGAATTCATCGAGGCGCCTGATGGCGTGCTGGTCGCCGCCTGCGACGGCGAGCGGATCGTCGGCGCGGCGACGGCATCGCCGATGCGCGCGCAGAAGGCCGAATTCCGCGCGCCGTTCGAGGCGAGGGGGATTGCAACGCAAGACCTGTTCTATTTCGGCGAGAGCGTGCTGCTGGCCGAATACCGCGGGCAAGGGATCGGCCATGCTTTCTTCGACCGCCGCGAGGCGCAGGCGCGCCAGTGCGGCGCGCGGGCGGCGACCTTTGCCGCGGTGATCCGGCCCGAGGATCATCCCGACAGAGCGGCCGGCCACGTTCCGCTCGACGCTTTCTGGCGCAAGCGGGGCTATGCGCCGGTCGAGGGCTTCGTCACCGAACTGCCCTGGAAGGAGCATGGCGAGGCTGAGGAGAGCCCCAAGCCGATGCAATACTGGCTGCGGCGATGGTGAGCGTCACGATCGCTGCGGCGCAGTATCCGATCGAGGCGCTGGCAGACTGGGCGGCCTATGAGGCCAAGCTTGACGGCTGGGTGGCCGAAGCGGCCGCGAAGGGCGCGGCCCTGGCGGTGTTTCCCGAATATGGCGCGATGGAATTGGCCTCGCTCGATCCGGCGAGCATAGGTGATCTCGCCGGGTCGTTGCAATTCGTCGCTTCGCTGCTGCCCCGGATAGATGCCTTGCACGCCGATCTGGCCGCGCGGCACAAGATTCACATCCTTGCCGCCAGCGCGCCTTGCCGGATGGACGATGGCGGATTCGTCAACCGCGCCCGCCTGTTCGCGCCCAATGGCAAATGGGGCTTCCAGGACAAGCTGGTGATGACTCGCTTCGAGGCGGAGCAATGGGGCGTCTCGGCGGGCGAGGGGTTGCGGCTGTTCGATACCTCGCTCGGCAGGATCGGCGTGGCCATCTGCTACGACAGCGAATTCCCCCTGATCGCCCGCGCCTTGTGCGAGGCTGGGGCGGAATTGCTGCTGGTGCCTTCGTGCACCGATAGCATGCAAGGCTATTGGCGCGTGCGGCATGGCGCCCAGGCCCGGGCCGTGGAAGGACAGTTCCTGACCGTGCAGGCGCCCACCGTCGGCTTCGCGCCATGGTCGCCCGCAGTGGACGAAAATCACGGGGCCGCGGGGTTCTTCGCGCCGCCCGATGGAGCCTTTCCCGACGATGGGGTGCTGGCGCTGGGCGAGATCGATCGTCCCGGCTTGGTTATCGCGACAGTCGATCTTGAGACGGCGCACCGGCTCCGCCGGCAGGGGGCAGTCCTCAATTTTCGCGACTGGGCGGGGCAGCCCGGCGCCGGGCTGCTCCCGCCCGTGCACTTGGTTTCCTTGCGCTGACCGGCGCGCTGCACTCGCCCTGCCAGACGTCATGGAGATATGCCCGGCGGCCGATCGGGAAGGCGCTTGCGCGCAGAGCCGGGACAAGCATGCGAGTCGCGCAGGAATAGTACCAGACCTTGAATCGCAGATTTCAAGACTGGCCGAGCGGCCGGCCTTGATGTGAGAAAATATGCGCTAATTCAGAGTATTAATATGTTCAAAGAGCCGCTCTTCCGAACCTTTGCGGCAGATTATGCTTGTCTTTTCGTCGATTGCTGGATAAGAATTTTCTCCTCAAGAAAATAAGTAAGCATCGCTGCCTTAGGGGGACTCTTGTTGCCTTGAAATGGTCGCTGCGGGGCTGATTTGAGTGGCTGTTGTTCGCAACCTTTTGAGTTTGCGGGGTGAGCCATGAAATGCTTTGAGGATGGCCGGGGAGCGTTTTCCCTGACCCGGCGGGAGCAGGAAATTCTTGAATGCGTGGCAATAGGGCTGTCGGCCAAGGAAGTGGCCAGGCGCATCGATATCGCGCCCAGGACAGTTGAGCGACATATCGAAAACATGCGCTTGAAACTGCACGCCAAGAACAGCGCGCACATGATCGCCTGCGCCTTCGCCAACGGAATTCTTACGCTGGAAGCAGTCTGAAACCGGCCGGCGCCTGACGTTCATCCGGTCGCCGTTTTTGCAGGATTTCCGTGCTTTCGGGTGTGCAGTGGCCCGTCGATGGCTTTGACAGGCTGTATCTCAATACGTCTTGCAGGCAATTCAAGGCGGAATGCCCCTCTA
>JAYRPK010000347.1:0-3981 GCA_041911195.1 Novosphingobium sp.
CTACGTCTATCCCCAGCTCTCGACGCCCACCAGCTTGCGAGCAGTATTTCGCCCAGCAATAGTGTCAGCAGGACCGGTCGCAAGCGCATGGGTGACAGGATGGACAAGACCTTCATGCTTGCAAAGCCTAGTTCCGCCGGGTTGATATTCGGTGTCGACGAGGCGGGGCGCGGGCCGCTGGCGGGGCCGGTGGTTGCGGGCGCAGTCATGCTGAGCGCCAATGCACCGCATGGCCTCGACGATTCGAAAAAGCTCTCGGCCCAGCGCCGTGCGGGGCTGGAGGCGCAGATCAAGGCCACATGCCGCTGGGGCATCGGCGAGGCCAGCGTCGAGGAGATCGACCGGCTCAACATTTTCGCTGCGACCATGCTGGCGATGACCCGGGCGGTCAGCGCCCTGTGCGAAGCGCTGGGCTCGGAGCCGGAGGAAGTGCTGGTTGACGGCAACCTGACGCCTGCCGGGCGTAGCCAGGGCTGGCGCTGGCGGGCGCGGGCGATCGTCGGCGGCGACGGCATCGAACCCTGCATTTCCGCCGCCTCGATCCTCGCCAAGGAGCACCGCGACCGGCTGATGCGCCGCTTTGCTGAGGCGCATCCGTGGTATGGCTGGGAACGCAATGCCGGCTATGGCACCGCCGAGCACATGGCGGCGCTGCGCGAACATGGGCCAAGCCCGCACCATCGCCGCAGCTTCGCTCCGGTCGCGCAACTGGAACTCATTTGATGGCGGGCTTCACCGACAAGGATGTCGGCGACCAGTCGGGCAAGTGCTTCCTCGTCACCGGTGCCAATACAGGCATCGGCTTCGAGATCGCCAAGGTGCTCGCCGGCAAGGGCGCGCGGGTGCTGCTGGCCTGCCGCAATGCCGGCAAGGCGGCGGATGCGATCGCGCGGATCGGCGGCGGCGATGTGCAGCACTTACCGCTCGACCTGGCCGATCTCGCCTCGGTGCGCGCGGCGGCGGACCTGGCGGCGCAGGAGGCGCGGCTCGATTGCGTGATCGCCAATGCCGGGGTCATGTTCCCGCCGCTCACGCGCACGGCGCAGCAATTCGAGCTGCAGTGGGGAGTCAATCACCTCGGCCATTTCGCGCTGACTTCGCTGCTGCTGCCCAAGCTGGCCGAAACGCCGGGCTCCCGCGTGGTGATCACTTCCAGCCTCGCCCACAAGCGCGGCAATGTGCAGTGGGACGACCTCAATGCCGAGAAGAGCTACAAGCGGGCGCTGCGCTATTCGGACAGCAAGCTCGCCAACATGCTGCATTTCTTCGAGCTGGACCGGCGGCTTCGTGCGGCGGGATCGCCGGTCAGCGCCTATGGCTGCCACCCCGGCATCGCCGCGACCGACCTGATGCGCCATTCGGGCCCGGCGAAATACACCTTCCCGCTGATGGGCCTGATCCTCAACACGGCCCGCAAGGGCGCCTGGCCGGCCTTGCAGGCGGCGACTGATCCGCTGGCCGAGCCCGGCGCCTATTATGGCCCTACCGGCATCGGCGGCGCACGCGGGCCTTCGGGCAAGGCCAGCCGTTCCGCCCAGGCGCAGGACCCGGCGCTGGCGGCACGGCTGTGGCAGGTGTCGGTTGAAATGACCGGGATTGACCCTGGCCTGGGGCCCGCCTGAAAAAATTTTCGCGCCGGCGAGTCCTTCCTGCCACACCACCACATATCGAGTCCCGCCCCCGCGCGGGGACTCTAGATGCTGTGCCGGCCTCGTTCCGTTCCGCCCGCGTTGACCGGAAATTAACCATATGCCTCCAGGATTCCCGCAGGAATCCGGACTTGACGCATGGGCGCCGAGGACTCATCAGCCTGTGGATAACTCGGGGGTATGTTGGACGACATGGCAGTTGCACTGGTCAAGGAGAGGGTAACCGCGCGCGCCGCGCAGGCATTGCCGCTCGGGCAGATACTGTCCGGCGATTGCGTGGAAGCGATGCGCAGCCTGCCCGATGCGAGCGTCGACATGGTCTTCGCCGATCCGCCCTACAACCTCCAGCTCGGCGGCGATCTCAACCGGCCGGACGGCAGCCACGTCGATGCCGTGACCGACCACTGGGACCAGTTCGACAGCTTCGCCGCCTATGACAAGTTCTCGCGCGAATGGCTAAGCGAGGCGCGCCGGGTGTTGAAGCCCAACGGCTCACTGTGGGTGATCGGCAGCTACCACAACATCTTCCGCCTGGGCGCCATGCTGCAGGACATGGGCTTCTGGATCCTCAACGACATCGTCTGGCGCAAGGCCAACCCGATGCCGAACTTCAAGGGCACTCGCTTCACCAACGCGCACGAGACGCTGATCTGGTGCTCGATGGGCGAGAAGGCGAAATACACCTTCAACTACCGCGCGATGAAGACCTTAAACGACGAGCTTCAGATGCGCAGCGACTGGGTCCTGCCGATCTGCGCCGGGCCGGAGCGGCTGAAGAAGGGCGGGGCCAAGGTCCACCCGACGCAGAAGCCCGAGGCGCTGCTCTATCGCGTGATGCTGGCGACGACCCAGAAGGGCGACGTCGTGCTCGATCCCTTCTTCGGCACCGGCACTACCGGCGCGGTGGCCAAGCGCCTCGGCCGCCACTGGATCGGCTGCGAGCGCGAAGCGGACTATCGCGAGGCCGCCTGGGAGCGCATCGAACTGGCCCTACCGCTCGATGAAAGCGCGCTGGCGACGATGCAGAGCGCCAAGGCCGCGCCCAAGGTGGCCTTCGGCACGCTGGTCGAAACCGGCTGGATCGCGCCGGGCACCGTGCTTTGCGACAAGAAGCGCAAGCTTAGTGCAACGGTGCGGGCGGATGGCTCATTGCTGGCGGGCGCGGACAGCGGTTCGATCCATGGGCTGGGTGCGAAATTGCAGGGCGCGCCGAGTTGCAACGGCTGGAGCTTCTGGCACATCGAGCACGAGGGCGAGTTGAAGCCGGTGGATGCGATTAGGCAGCTCTACCTGCTGGCGACGGAGCCGTGAACCAGCTTTACCTCCGCCCCATAGCCCTCGCCGAAAGCCCGCAAAGCGAGGAAGGCGAGGCCATTCGCCTTGCCGGCGGGCTTGCCTATGCCAGCCGCTTCGCGCTGATCGAACGGGATGCTGGCGAGGTCATCTCGCGCCGCCGCTTTTCGGCCAGCGAGCTGGAAGCGGCGCTGTCGTCGCTGCCCGATGCCGTGAGCGAGCAATGGGCCAACCTCAAGCGCAGCCACGCCCCGCTGCAACTGGGCGAGCGCACGGTGCGGCTCGACCAGCCGCAGGTCGTGGGCATTCTCAACGTCACGCCGGACAGCTTTTCCGATGGCGGCCAGTTCATGGACGATCCCGATGTCGCCAATGCCCATGCTGCCTCCATGCTCGAGGCGGGGGCGGCAGTGATCGATGTCGGGGGGGAATCGACCCGGCCCGGTTCGGCGGCGGTCTGGGAAGGCGACGAGCTCAAGCGGGTGATTCCGGCGGTGGAACGGCTGGCGGCCAGCGGCGCGGCGGTCAGCATCGATTCTCGCCGTCAGGCCGTGATGGAAGCCGCGCTGGCGGCAGGCGCGCGGATGATCAACGACGTCTCGGCCCTGCGCCACGATCCGCGCAGCCTGGAATTCGCCCTGGGCGCCGGCGTTCCGGTGGTGCTGATGCATGCGCCCGGCTCTGGCGAGGACCTGCACACCGATGGCGTCTACACCGACGTCGTGCTGGATGTGTTCGACTGGCTCGCCGACCGGCGCGATGCGGCGCTGGCCGCAGGCATTGCCCGCGAGAAGATCGTGCTCGATCCGGGCATCGGCTTTGGCAAGAGCGTTGCCGAGAACCTTGCGCTGATCAACGCCCTGCCGCTGTTCCACGCGCTCGGCCAGCCGCTGATGCTCGGCGCCAGTCGCAAGCGCACCATCGGCGCGCTCTCCAACGAGGCGCCCGCGCACAAGCGGCTGGGCGGAAGTGTCGCCCTTGCCTTCAAGGCGATGGAGGCGGGGGTGCAACTGCTGCGTGTCCACGATGTCTATGACAC
>JAYRPK010000348.1:0-3702 GCA_041911195.1 Novosphingobium sp.
CGCGACGCCGAGGATGCCTTGCGGTTGCAGAGCATCGGGCGCACCCAGGTGCGCGCTCGTGAAATGCTGAACGAGTACGAACAATCGGGCATGGGCTGGTTCTGGGAAACCGACCGGCGCGGCTCGCTTGTCTATCTTTCGCCGACCATCGGCAAGGTCCTGGGCTGCAACACCGAGGACCTGCTGGGCCAGCCGTTCACCGAACTGTTCATTCTCGACACGGGAACGCAGGAAAGCGAACGCACGCTGTCGTTCCACCTATCCGCCCGGTCGCCGTTCAGCGAACTGTCGATGCGGGCCGCCAGCGACGAGGAGCGATGGTGGTCCATCTCAGGCAGGCCGATACTCGATTCGTTCAACAACTTCGTCGGCTTCCGGGGCTTCGGCACGGATCTGACCGAAAAGAAGAAATCGCAGGACAACGAGACGCGTCTTGCCCATTTCGATTCGCTGACCAGTCTCGCCAATCGCTTCCAGATGTCGCAGACGCTGGAGAAGATTCTCGGCGCGCTGCGCGAGGATCACCGCGCCTGCGCCGTCTTCCTGCTCGATCTCGACCGGTTCAAGCAGGTCAACGATACCATGGGCCATCCGGTCGGCGATGCACTGCTGACCCAGGTCGCCCAGCGGCTCGACCGGACCGTCGGCAAGGCCGGGCGGGTCGGCAGGCTGGGCGGCGACGAGTTCCAGGTGATCCTGGCCGGCCGCCACCGGCGCGAGGACCTTGCCCAACTGGCCAACCGGATTATCGAAAACCTGTCGCAGCCCTATTCGATCGAGGGCTACAGCGTAGTGATCGGGGCATCGGTCGGCATCGCGCTTTCGCCCGAAGATGGTGTCACGTCCGAGGCGCTGATCCGCAACGCCGACCTGGCGCTCTATGCCGCCAAGGATGGAGGCCGCGGCCGCTACCATTTCTATGCGGCCGACCTGCATAGCGATGCCGAGGAACGCCGCCAGCTGGAACAGGACCTGCGGGAGGCGCTGGTCAATGGCGGGCTCGAACTGTTCTATCAGCCGGTGGTGCACACCAACACCGAGAAGATCACCGGCTTCGAAGCCTTGCTGCGCTGGAACCATCCGGAACAAGGGTGGCTGTCACCCACCAAGTTCATTCCCATCGCCGAAGATGCCGGGCTGATCGCCCAGATCGGCGAGTGGGCGCTGCGCACCGCATGCGCGGACCTGGCGAGATGGCCGGACGACGTGCGCGTCGCCGTCAATGTCTCGCCGCTGCAATTCGCCAACCCCGCCCTGCCGGCGATCGTCACCAGCGCCCTTGCCAGCGCCCAGGTCAATCCGGTCAGGCTCGAGCTTGAAATTACCGAAAGCGTCTTCCTCAACGATGACGACAGCACCGAGGCCATGTTCGCAGCGCTCAAGCGCGTCGGGGTGCGACTGGCGCTCGACGACTTCGGCACCGGCTATTCCTCGCTCGGCTATCTGAAGAAGGCGCCGTTCGACAAGATCAAGATCGACCAGAGCTTCGTGCGCGGCGCGACGATGAAGGGCAGCCGCAACGGCGCGATCATTTCCTCGATCGTCAGCCTGGCCGAATCGCTGGGCATGGAAACCACTGCCGAAGGCGTGGAAACGCTGGATGAACTGGATCTGGTCCGCGCCCTTGGGTGCAGCCATATCCAGGGCTTCATCTACGAACGGGCGTTGAGCGCGGCCGATGCAGCGCAGCGGCTGGCTTCCGGCCTGATGGCCATCGCCCAGGGGCCTCGCGCCGCCCGAGCCGTGCGCCAGACGATGTTGCGCAAGGTCGTGCTCGATCACGGCACGGAGCGGTACCAGGGAACCATCCGCAACATCTCGACCACAGGCGCGATGATCGAAGGGCTGTGGAACGTGCCGCCGGGCACTACATTCCAGGTAGAGCTGTCATCGGGCTATTTTGTCGCGGCGACCACGCGCTGGTGCCAGGAAGACCGTATGGGAGTGGAGTTCACCGAAGAACTTCCGTTGGATGCCTCCGGCCGGGTGCTGCTGACTCAGCCAAGGGCCGAACGCAGGCCTGGCGAATCGATCCTGCTCAGGAAGATGGGCTAGCGATCCGCTGCAGGGGAAAGGGCTCTAGCCTGCAATGTGCCATGCTTGCTCGCAGAACCGCTTGCACTCGCCAATCAACTCCATGTCTTCCGGCGCTGTGCCCATGAAGCCACCATGCGGGCCGGCTTCGGTTATGTGCAATTCGGCGCGGATGCCGGTGCGGCGGAGCTTGCGGTGCATGCGGACGGTGTCCGAAAGCAGAAGGTCGCGCGTTCCCGAAGCTAAAAGCGACGGCGGCCAGCCCTTGCTGAAATCGCCGTTCACCGGCGAGAGATAGGGGTGGGTCTTGTCGGCGCTGCCGGCGTAGGAATCGGGACCGTCCCCGCCGCCGCCATATAGGTTCACGTCGTGATAGCGGTTGAGCGGTTGGCAAGGCGGCTGTCGCCCGCGCCGGTCATATCGACGGCAGGCGTCAGCAGCAGCAGGGCGGCGGGGTGCGGCAGGCCTTCGTCGCGGGCGCGCAGCAGCATGGCGGCCACAAGGTTTCCGCCCGCCGAGGATCCGGCGGCGACAATGTCCTGCGGCTTGTGGTGTTTCAGCACTTCGCGCCACGCCGCCATGCAATCGTCGAGCGCGGCGGGATAGGCGTGCTGCGGCGCCAGCCGGTAGTCCACCGACCAGACCTCCACGCCGTAGTCCTGCGCGCGCAGCATGGCGAGCACGCGACACATCTCTCCGCCGCCGGCGGTGAAGCCGCCGCCATGGATGTCGAAATAGGCGACCTGCGCGCGGCGGCCGCTGCGGCCCTCTGGCAGGATGCGATAGAGCAGCGCGCCGTTGCCCAGGTCGATGGTCTCGCTCGTGCCCTTGAAGGCCGCGGCGCGCGGGCGGAGCATCTGCAAGGCGCGCTCGGCCGCCTCGACCTGGTCGCCGGAGGGCGGCCCGGCTGCGATCCGCTTTGCGGCGGCGGAGAGGAAGGCCTGCGCCTGCGGGCTGATGCTGCTTGGCACCGGCAGGGTGAAGGCGGGCACCTGAAGTCCGGTCAATTCGTCCGCCATGGCTGATCCTCCCGCAATCCTGTCGATGGTTCCTGCGGCCACTGCCGCGGCCGCCCCTTTCTGGAAATCCCTCCGGCTCACCCCCATCGCGCGCTCACTCCTCGGTGCGTACCAGCACTGTCTCGCCGATCAGCAGGAACAGCAGGAACGGCGCCCAGGCGGCGACCAGCGGCGGGTAGCCGCCGAAATTGCCCATGGCGATGGCGGCGTTGTCGACGAAGAAATAGGCAAAGCCCAGCGCCATGCCGATCACCGCGCGGATCAGCACCTGGCCCGATCGGGCAAGGCCGAAGGCGGCGATAGCGCCCAGCAGGGGCATCAAGGCGGTCGAAAGCGGGCCGGAGAACTTGTGCCACCACTTGCCGTCCAGCTCATCCGTGCGGCGGCCGGATTCCCGCATCTCCGCCATCGCGCGCGACCGTTCGAACATGTTGAGCCCGTCGGCATCGACTGTGCTCAGGCTGGCTTCTTCCGGACCGACGTCCCTGGCGACGATTGTATCGGGCAGTGTCGTGGCCTTTGCGCTGCGTGCATCGAAGCTGACCGGCGCTTCCAGCTTCCAGCCGGGCGCCTGCCAGGTTGCGCGCGGGCTGCGCAATTGTTCGAGCACCATGCCGTTGGCGTCGCGCCGGTACCAGGTGACTCGCTC
>JAYRPK010000349.1:0-2376 GCA_041911195.1 Novosphingobium sp.
AGCATGGCCGCGTGGCCGATATCCACTTCCTGCTGCCCGAAAGCGGCCTGTTCATCGTCGGGGAGTATTTCCTGCCGATCAGCTATGCCCTGATGGGCTTGGGTGATGGGCCATTCGCCGCAGCCTACAGCCACCCGCAGGCGCTGGGTCAGACCCGGCATTATCTGCGCGAACGCGGCATCGTTCCGATGGCCTATGCCGACACCGCCGGCGCCGCCGCTTTCGTCAAGGAGCAGGGCGATGTCGCGGCCTGCGCGATTGCTCCGGCCATCGCGGCGGAGCTTTATGGGCTCAAGGTGATCGCTGAAGGCATCGAGGACGCGGACGACAACACCACCCGCTTCGTGGTGCTGGCGCGCAAGCCGCTCGATGCCGCCGCGCTCACAGGTAAAGTGGCGATGACGACCTTCGTCTTCGAAGTGCGCAACGTGCCCGCCGCGCTCTACAAGGCGCTGGGCGGCTTCGCCACCAACGGGGTCAACATGACCAAGCTGGAAAGCTACCAGTCGGGCGCAAGCTTTTCCGCGACCATGTTCTATGCCGATATCGTCGGCGCCCCGGGCGATCCCGCCTTCGACCGGGCGATCGAGGAGCTTGCCTTCCATTGCAAGCACTTGCGCATGCTCGGCTCCTATCCGCAGGGACGCCCCAGGGGCTAGAGACGGGTTGCGCGCAGGCGTTGCGCATGGCAGTTTCCGCAGGTGATATCACCCGGGGGACAGATTGCCGGATCGACGGCCGGCCAGGACGCCACGCGCGACTGGCAGCAGATTCGCGATTCGGGCGACATCCAGTTCGCGCCGCTTCCGCCCGAGCAGATGAAGCCCCCGCCCGAGCCGCCCGGCTGGCTCAAGTCGCTGGGCGAATGGCTGAGCGACGTGCTCAAGGCGATCTTCGAGCCGCTGGGCCAGATGCTCGGACTTTCCTGGCCGGTTGTGCAATGGATCCTGATCGGCCTCGCCGTGGTCTTCGTGCTGTTCATCGTCTGGCGGCTGGTCGAGCCGCTGGTCATGGCTCCGAAAAGGCCCAAGGCCGAGGCAGAGCCCGAATGGGTGCCTGACCGCGAAGAGGCGATCGCCCTGCTGGAAGATGCCGACCGGCTGGCGGCCATGGGCAAGTTCGGCGAGGCGGTGCACCTCTTGCTCAAGCGCAGCGTGCGCCACATCGCCGATGCTCGGCCCGATTGGCTGCTGCCGGCCAGCACCGCGCGCGAAATCGCCATGATGCCCTCGCTCTCGCAAGGCGCGCAGAATGCCTTCGGGACGATCGCCACGCGCGTCGAGCGCAGCCTGTTCGCCCTGCGCGAGCTTGATGCCGGCGACTGGACGATCGCTCGCGAGGCCTATGCCAGTTTCGCGCTCGAGCGATTCGCCGATGCGAGGCAGGCGGCATGAGCGACAACCAGGCCAGTCCCTTCGATCCGCGCGTGGTCCTGGCCATGGTGCTGTTCGGTGCCTTGGTGTTCGTCGCGCTGCTGTGGATGATCGGCGCGGGCATGACTGGTGGGTCGACCAACGACGGCGGCGGCCATGTCGGCGGCAAGGGGCTCAATGGCTATGCCGCGCTATCCGGCTATCTCGAACGGCGCGGCTACAGCGTGCGCCGCACCCAGAACGAAGGCGCGCTCGACAAGCCCGGCCTGCTGGTGCTGACGCCTGAGCATTTCACCGAGGGCGAAAAGATCGAGGGCATTGTCAGCAAGCGCCGATATATCGGGCCGACGCTGATCATTTCGCCGAAATGGCGCGCCTCGCCCGCGCCGCAGCAGATGAAGGGCGCCAAGCCTGGCTGGGTAGTGATCGGATCGGCGGCGCCCCCCGAATGGCGCGGGTTTCTCGATGATATCGGCGTCAATGTGGCGCAGGAAGGCAACGGCACTGGGGCCGGCTGGCATGCCGATGGCATGGACGGCCAGTTGCCCGATGCCAAGCAAGTGCTCGCCGCCACCGGCGAATCGCTGATTCCGCTGGTCGAAAGCCGGCCCGGAGGACGTATCCTGGCGGCGCTTGTCGACGATGACGGGATCTATCCCAAGCTGGAAAACATGGCGCTTTCCGGCGACACCGGCGAAGGCGACGACAAGGGTCGGTATCCGCTGGTCGTGGTGTTCGAGCCCGATTTGCTCGACAATTACGGCATGGCGAAACCTGAAAACGCCCGGCTGGCCGAGAAGCTGTTCGATGCCGCCGGGCAGGGCGCCAACAAGCAGGTCACATTCGACCTGACGCTCAATGGCCATGGCCGTTCGGCGAACCTGCTGACTCTTGCCTTCCAGCCGCCCTACCTGGCCGCCACCCTGTGCCTGTTGATCGCCGCACTGGCGGCGGGCTGGCGCGCCTTCCTGCGCTTCGGGCCTGCCCGCAAGAGCGGCCCCGC
>JAYRPK010000350.1:0-3647 GCA_041911195.1 Novosphingobium sp.
GAGATAGCTCGCCCGCCGGATCGATCAGCACGCCGGCCTCCTCCATGCCGGCGATCGCCTGCCCGATCCGCTTGCGCTCGCCCGCCTCGCCGGCGGCGGCGGTGAAGCGCAGCAAGGCCTCCACCGCATCGTCCCGCGTCATGCCGCCCCGCCGGCCGAACAGCGCGAACAGCAACCGCTCGCGCTCCGACAGCCAGAACTGCGGATATGGTTCCACTTCGCCGGCAACGAAACAGCGTCCGTCAGCCGACTGGTTGAGCGAAAAATTGGGCGAAGTGCGGAGCTTGCGAGTCATTCGATATTGTCTGGACAGTCTGCATGCTTCAACGCTGTGCAGCGCACTTTATTCCTGAACGGAGTCCAGGCGGCAACAATCGATGAAAAAATTGTTACGATGACCGGAATAAATTCCGCGATGAACCGTTGTAAGCCCTGGAGGTACAATGCCGGCTGGCAAGGCTGCTGACGCCAAGGACGAAGTGACGACCCGGCTCGTGGCCTTTTTGCCAAGGCTGCGGCGGTTTTGCCATGGCCTGGCGGGCGAGCGCGACAAGGGCGATGACCTGCTCCAGGCAACGGTGGAACGGGCGCTCACGCGCTTCGAGCAATGGCAGCAAGGCACGAGTTTGGAGAACTGGGTTTTCAGGATGGCAAGCAATCTTCACATCGACCGGATCCGTGCGCAGCGCGTGCGCGGCATTTCCGTCGATATCGAGGAAGCATACGATCTTCCTGGCGAAGACGAGCTGGCGCGCCTGGAATTTCGCTCGGAGCTTGAGGCAGTACGCGCTGCCCTGGCCGCCATGCCGCCCGAACTGAGCGCTGTGATGAGCGCGGTGGTGCTCGATGGCCAAGCCTACAAGGATGCAGCGGAAATGCTCGGCATCCCCATCGGCACGGTGATGAGCCGGGTCTCGCGGGCGCGGCAATTTGTTGAGGCTTATGTGCGGCGCGGTCCGGAAAGGATGATTGCGGCATGAAACTGGAGGATGAGAAATTGTCGGCCTGGATCGATGGTGCGCTGGACGAAGCGGAAGCGCGGCAGCTTGCCGAGCTGGCGGCGCAGGATGAGGCCCTCGCCAATCGCGCAGTGCAGTTGCGCCGGATCGACGATCTCGTGAAGAACGCGATCCCGGAAGAGGGCGTGCCGCAGGACCTGCTGGAGCGGCTCGGCCTTGCCGGCGGCGCCACGTCCAACGTGGTCGATTTCGCGGCGGAACGCACGCGCAGGCTGGCGCAACCCGCTACCCTGGCGCCGCAACGGCGGGCCGCACGGTTCTGGGACAACCGCAAGGTTGCGGCGGTGCTGGTTCTGGTTGCAACCGGCCTCGCTTCGGCCGCCTGGCTCAATGCGCCGCAGCCGCGTCAGGCCGAGGCTTCCTATCGGGTGCTGGGCGATGCGCCGCAGGCCGCGGCCAGCGCCAATGTGCTGGTCATGTTCGATGGCAATGTCGATGCCGGCGAGGCGCGCACGATCGCCGCGTCGCTGGGCGGATCGATCGCCGGCGGGCAGACCGCCGCGGGCGCCTGGAAGCTGGCCTTCGATCCCGCGCGGCGCGATGCCGCGATCACCGCCCTGCGCGCGCGCGGCGATGTCACCATGGCCGAACCGGTTGATGGCGGCGCGCGATGACCAGGCTTGTGCGCCTCGCCCTGTTCGCCTTGCTGGCGGCCATCGCGGGCCTTTCGCCGCAGACCACGGCATTGGCCGACGAGCCTGTCGCCGTCCCTGCTTCCGTGCGAGCGGAGCAGGGTCCGCGCCGGGTCATGGTCATGCTGCGGCTTGGCGCCGATCACTACCAGCCCGGCTCGGACTATGGCGGCAACTATGGCCCCGCGATGAGCGAGGCGGGACGCCTGCGGCTTGCCCGCCGGATCGCTCGCGCGCACGGCCTTACCCTTGTCGAGGCCTGGCCGATGCAGCGTATCGGCGTGGATTGCGTGATCATGGCGATCCCCGACGAACGCAGCGCCGAAGCTGTCGCCGCGGAACTATCGTCGGTGCGCGGCGTGGCCTGGTCGCAGCCGCTCAACGAATTCGAGATGCAGGCAGCGGGCGCTTCGCGCCCCTATAACGACCGGCTCTATTCCGCCCAGCCCACGTCCTCGCGCTGGAAGCTGGCTGCTTTGCACCGCTATGCCACCGGCCGGGGGGTGACCATTGCCATCGTCGACAGCCGGATCGACCGCACTCATCCCGACCTTGCCGGTCAGATCGCGGTTTCGCCCAATTTCACGCCGGTGAACGACAACGCCGCCGAAAACCATGGCACCGGGGTTGCCGGGATCATTGCCGCGCGGCCCAACAATGCGCTGGGCATTGCCGGCATAGCGCCCGGTGCACGGGTGCTGGGCCTGCGCGCCTGCTGGGAGCGGCCGCATGGCGGCGCCACCGTCTGCGACAGCCTGAGCCTGGCCAAGGCGCTCTATTACGCGATCGACGCCCGCGCCGACGTGATAAACATGAGCCTGACCGGCCCGCGCGACCGGCTGCTGACCACGCTGGTTTCCCTGGCGATCTCCCGGGGTTCGACGGTTGTCGCGGCGGTGGACGAGCGGCACCCCGAAGCCAGCTTTCCGGCACTGGTCGATGGCGTGATACCGGTGGCCGATGAGCGCTTGTCAGCGCGCGGTGGCCGCGTCTACATAGCCCCGGGTCAAGATGTGCCGACAACCGAACCGGAGGGCAAATGGAGTCTCGTAAGCGGCAGCTCTTACGCCGCCGCGCATGTAAGCGGACTCGCGGCTCTTCTGCGGCAACTGTCCGGAAACAGGAATGCTCCCGCGCAGACCGCTTCGATTCTCGGCCCGCGCGGCCCGATCGACGCCTGCGCCGCCGTTGCGCGGCTGTCGCGGCTTGACGCAGCGGATTGCAGGTTCAGTCGCTGACAGGCGCGGCTCCGGCCGGCGCCTGCTCTACCTGTTGCCGGCGCTCGCCGGCTTGGCGGCAACGCCCGCCGCAGCACAGGTTGCCGGCAATGTCAGCCTGGCCAGCGCCGACATGTTTCGCGGCGAAACGCTGAGCGGCAACGATCCTGCGCTGTCCGTCGCGGTCAACATCGATCACTCCAGCGGCCTGTTCGCCGGCGCCAGCATCACTGCCGCCGCCGGGGACCGCGATCCGCGTATCACTTCGGCGACCCAGTATGCCGGCTATGCCTTGCGCAAGGGCGAAACCTCCCTGGAGGTGGGCGTCATTCACCGCGACTATGGTGAAATGTTCGATCCAGCTTACCGGAAGCACTATTTCGAAGGCTTCGTCGGCGTCTCGCACCGCTCGATCCGCGCGCGCATCTACGTTTCGCCGGACTATCTCCAGGACGGACGCACGACCTATTATGGCGAGGTCAACGTCAAGCTGCTGCAGGCCGGCAAATGGTCGCTGAACGCCCACGCCGGCCTTTCGCTGATCCCCGCCGATCTCGACGCCGAAGACCAGGGCATGCAGGATTACGAGGACTGGAGCGTGCAGATCAGCCGCCCGGTTGGCAAATTTTCCGTGTCGCTGGGCGTATCGGGCACCAATTATCCCGTGTTCAGCGAGAACGGCAGGGCAAAGGTTTTTGCCGTGATCAGCCGGTCCTTTTAGATCCGGAAGATCGAATGGCGCTGAAGTCGCTGGTAGTCCCGGATTATGTCCAGAACCA
>JAYRPK010000351.1:0-3317 GCA_041911195.1 Novosphingobium sp.
CCTGTAACCTCGGGAAAGTGAGACTTCACGCCCTCCAGGCGGTCTCACTTTCCCGAGGTTACAGGCTATTGAACGAGTCGAAGGCTGAAGCCAGTATCCGACTGAAGTCGGAGGGGTTACTCCCCGAGGGGGACCCTAAAACCGTCATCGTCCCGGCTGAAATCGAATGTCTGGCTGGCAGGAAACCCGGGTTTCGCGAAAGCGACAGTGTAGGTCCGGTTCGCCCCGTCGATCGTCAGCCGCATGTCCCCATCTTGCAGTATCCCGCCTGAGCTGGTCGAAGTGGCAATGATGGAATCGAATGCAATCGCGATGGGTTTGTATGTGCCACTGGTCAGTCCGGCATAGCCCGTCAACGGAGTCCTGACCGTTTTGACCGAGGTCACCAAAGGTGCGGTGGTCGGCGCGGGCGCGGCTGTTGGGATCGGGGCAGGAGCGCTGGCCACGCTCCCGCCCCCCTCGCTACCGCCACAAGCCGAAAGTGCGAGACACAGGACGGCGAGCGAGACTGGCTGAATGGATTTCATCGGATTTGTCCGGTTGCTTTCGATGCACCCAGTAGTGCCACAGGCACCCGCCCTTGGCCGTGAAGCCAAACCAAAGAGTGCGTGAAGACTGGCCTAATTTGGACCAATTGAGGCCCTATTTGGCGGCTTTGCGGGAATCCTACCCGCCGAACCGCAGAGTCAGCCCCACCCGTCGTCCGTCGCCCAGAATCAGGTCGAGCGGCCTGGGCTGGCCAGTGTAGAACTGTGGCTGGCGGCCTGCGGCGGAGCGGAAATAGCGCGCATCGGTCAGGTTTGTGCCCCACAGTTCGATGGTGGCAAGGCCCAGCGGCAGCACCAGCCGCGCATCCAGCAGGGTCCGCCTGCCATAGGCCGCGCCATTGACCGCGCGGTCGAAGACATCGTCCTGGTAAGAGGCCCCGATCCGGAGGGTGAGGCCACGGAAGGCCTTGCCCCTTGGCGAAAGCGTCAGCCCGCCCGCCCAGGTCCAACGCGAGGCCCGGAGCAGCAGCTTTCCCGAGATGTCGGGCACCAGTTGCCCCGGATTGACCGTGCTCGGGCGAATGTCGCAGAAGGTCGAAGTCGGAATGCCCGGCGCTATGCCGCAGAACACCGTGCTGCCGGGATCCTCGCTGCCCTGCTTGAAGCGCGGATCGGCATAGGCAGCAGCGACGTCGAGCCCGATCCACGGCCGGGGTTGCAGGCGGGCGGCCAGTTCCATGCCCCAGGTCTCGACCCCCCGGGTGTTGCGGATGACGAGGGCATTGACCCCCGGCGAGGTGGACAGGCCAAGGATCTGGGTATCGCGCCAGTCGATGTGAAAGCCGGTCAGTTGCAGCGATCGGACCAGGCCGCCGCCTTCGTATTTGACTCCCACTTCGCTGGTCCAGTTGGTTTCCGGCTCGAAGGTCTGTTCTTCCGCCACCAGGCCCGGCGTGGGGTTGATCCCGCCCGAGCGCGAGCCCCGCGCGTGGGAGGCATAGATCAGCCACTGGGCAGAGGGCCGGAATTCGGCGCTGAAGCGCGGGGTCAGGTCGAAAAAGCTGCGTGCGGGCAGGGCCTTGCCGAAGCTGGGCGCGAAATTGGCCATTCGGCTGTCGAGCGACACCCGCTCCCAATTGGCCCGGACCTCGCCACGCAGCGCGACGCGGCTTGTCGGCTTCCATTCGGCCGTGGCGAACAAGGCCAGGGTCCGGCGCCATTCGACCGCATCGTTCTGCACTGTCTGCTGCACATCGGGATCGTCGGCCAGAGCCGCGTTGATCGCCGCCAGCGGCCCGACCCGGGCAGGGTTGGCGAGAACCAGCGAGGTGAACCGCTCGCTGCCCGCCAGCGTTCCGCGCTCTGCGCCATAGGCGAAATTGGTGCGCAAACCCTGGCGCGTCCAGAAAGCCGCTCCTCCCAGCGACCAGGATAGGCGGCGCTCTCCTGCGCTTGCGAGACGCAGTTCCTGCGCGATCTCGCGCACCGGCATGGTGTGGCGCTGCACCAGGTTCACCGGCTGGATGCGGAAAACCGTTGCTCCCGCGCTCGCCGCAGGCGGGCAATTCAGGGCGACGATGCAGACGCCATAGGCCTCACCCGCTGCACTGCCGTCGAAATCGCGATAGACGTTCGATCGTGCGGCATACCAACTGGTGTCGGAACGCAGCTCCATATCGCCTAGATCGAGAGCGAGGTGCAGCGCCGCCTGTCCTGACCATGTCCTGCTGTCCGGCAGGCCGGGGGAGAGGCCGTTCGCCCGATCCGGCACCGGCACTACCCCGCAATAGTAGCTCCAGGCACCCGATGCGGCATCGCGGCCGCCGCAATTGTAGCTGCGGTAATCGAGCGTGGCGAAGGCGGGCTGGTTGCCGCGGCTTTCACCATAACGGCCATGGAGGCGCACCGAAAGCGGTCCGGCGCCGTCGCGGGTGGCCAGCGTCCCGGCGAGGGCGAAGGCGCGGCGATTGCCCAGATGCTGCCCGGGTTGAGCCGGATTGATCCAGGTGCCGCTGGACGTGCTCCAGCCGCCGGCAAGCCGCAGCTTGAACATGCCGTCCAGTGGCCCGGAAAGGACTGCGCGCGCGCCGAGCAATCCATCGGTTCCGGCCTCGGCCGAACCCTCGGCCATCCACTGCTCGGCAGGCGCGGCGGGCACGTAATGGATCAGCCCGGCGAAGGTCGAATGGCCGAACAGCGCGCTTTGCGGGCCGAACACAAGTTCGATGCGCTGGAGATCGAGCGGCGCGACATCGATCGCGTCGCGGTTCGCCTGATAGACGCCATCGACGAACATGCCGACGGAATCGCCGGAAATGCTCGGCTGGTTCTGCCCGCGCATGATCGGAAAGGAATTCGCCCCGCCCCAGACGGCTTCGAAGGTCAGCCCCGGGATACGGCCGGCGAGCGTCTGCAGGTCGGTGACGGCGCCGGCGCCCATGTCCCCGGCGGGCACGACAGCGATGTTGAGCGGCACATCGATCGCGCGCTCGTCGGCGCGGCGAGCGGTAACGACGATGTCCTGCCGGTTCTCGTCCTCGGCGGCCTGGGCGCGCAGCGGCGCAAGCATGCTGACGGCCAGCAGCGTCGTGCCGATTTTCGCCACGCTCATCCCGGCCGCCCCGGTCAGCTTCCCGTGGTCCGCGACGGCACCTTGCCGCGCCGCCGCAAGTCATCGAGCTTTGCTCTCTGGGTAGCGGCGGCGCGACGGCAGTAGTCCGCGATCGCGATGAACCGGGGATCGCCATGAACCGGTTCCCAGATCGGATCGTGTTCGACGAGATACCACGAATGGCGGATATCGTGCCCGTTCTCGATAACCGCCTTGAG
>JAYRPK010000352.1:0-7387 GCA_041911195.1 Novosphingobium sp.
GCGATGCTGGCCAGTTCCGAGATGACCACGCCGGCCTTGCTGACTTGCTCCAGTTCGCCGACGTGGGCTTCAAGAGCGCTGTTGTATTCGGTGGTGGCCGAACGGGCACTGGTCGCGGTGCGGGCGAATTCTTCCATGCTGGTTTCGAGCTTGGCCATGAGTGCGTCGAGCGTTGCCGCGCCGTCGCCGCGTCCGCTGGCGCGCCCGGCGTCTTCCAGCCAGTCCAGCGTAACCGGTTGCCGGGAGGCAATGCGCACCTCGATAGCGCGGGCCAGCCGCTGGTCGGCGCCGGTGATGACATCGTGCGCGATGGCCAGGGCGTAGGGTGAAACCTCAAGCCGATGCGTCAGCAGGAAACTGCCGATATCGGTCAGCAACTGGCGCCTGCGCCGCTCGCGGGAGTCGAGCACTGGTTCGTTTTCGGACGATGCCGGGGAGGGCCCGACATCGCTCCGCGCGCCTGAACCGAAGCCAAGCCAGCGCAGGAATCCGCGCTGCTCGCGAGCGAACTGGGGGTCGTGGGCAGTCATGCCCATGGTTAACGTCAGCCTGACGGGGAATTTAAGGGCAAGGCGCCGCAAAAAATTCCGTGTTCATCCCGTCAGGGCATCCACTTCGTCGCCTGGCTGGAACAGGATGATGGGGATCTCGCGCTCGGTGCCGGCCTGGTATGCGATGTAGGGCGGATAGAGTTCGCACATGAAGGCCCAGACCTTGGCGCGCTCCTCTCCCACCGGCTCGCGCCAGGTGCAGCGGAAGGCCTGGCCGCCGATCTGGATGATGACTGTGTCCGCCGCCTTGACGTTCCAGTACCAGCCGGGATGCACGTCCGCGCCGCCCTTCGAGGCGACGATGGCGACTTCGCCGTTGAGATCGCCATAGATCAGCGGTGTGATCCGCGTCTCGCCGCTCTTGCGGCCGGTGTTCTGCATCAGCAGCGTGGTGGTGAAGCGGTGGCCGCCAAGGTGGCGATAATCGAGAATGTGCCCTTCGCGCCCGCCGGAAGAGAGATACTTGTCGCGATGCTGCGCGACGAAGGCGAGCGTTGCCCGCTCGACTTCCGTCATGGTGACCTTTTCGTCGCTCATGCCTGCTCTCCCTGGGCGGGGGTGAATTCGATGTAGAGGTCGGCCAGCGAGCGGAAGCTGTAGGTTGGCTCGTAGCGGAAGTTGCGGTCTCCGGGCGGGCCGTGATGCGCTTCTGACAGTGCGATATGGCTGGTGCGGGCAAGAATACGCTCGACGGCGATGCGCGATTCCATGCGGGCCAGCGGCGCACCCAGGCATCCGTGCGCGCCCCGGCTGAAGGCCATGTGATCGCGCAGGTTGGGCCGGTCGATATCGAAGGTTTCGGGATCCTCGAAATGGCGAGGGTCGTGGTTGGCGCCGGTGAGGCAGATCGCCATGACCGAGCCTGCCGGCACTTCCTGCCCGGCCAGCTCGGTTTTCTTCACGGCGAGGCGATAGCCGACCTTCACCGGCGGATCGATGCGCAGCACTTCCTCGAGGAAGTCCGGGATCTTCTCGGGCTGGGCGCGCAGCCGGTCCTGCAGCGCCTTGTCGTCGGCGATGTGCTTGATGGCGTTTGCGATCAGCCGCGAGGTCGTGTCCTGCCCGGCGCCGAAAACGAAGCGGGCGAGTATCGACATGGTCTCAAACGGGATCGGCGTGCCATCGCGGAACTTTGTCTGCGACAGTTCCGACATCAGGTCGGTTCCCGGGTTTTCCAGCCGTTCGCGGAAGTAACCGTCGAACAGCTCCTTCATGCCGATCAGCGGGTCCGGGCCCACCTTCATCTCGGCATCGCCGTCGAGCTGGCTGGGCGGCTTGCCAATCTGTTCGAGCAGCAGGGCGCGGTCCGCCTCGGGGATGCCCAGCAGGTCGGAAATGGCATAGGTCGTCGTCGCATGCGCATATTCGCGCATGACTTCGCACTCGCCGCGCCCGATGAACTTGTCGATCAGCTTGTCGGCCAGGCTGTAGAGATACTCCTCGTTCTGCTTGAAGCGCTTGTAGGTCAGCAGGCGGGTGACCATCTCGCGGTGGCTGTTGTGCCTGTCACCATCGTAAGTGGCGAGGTGCGCGGACCAGGGCATGGTCATGCGCGCTTCGTCGAGCTGGGCCGAGATGTCGTCGCCCTCCGGCGTGAAATTGAGGGCGAGGGGGCCCAGCACGTTGACGCTGGCGGAATAGGTGCCGTCCTTGACGTTGAGCAGCTCGGTCGCCTCCTCGTAGCCGGTGACCATGAAGCTGCCATGATAGGGCTCGCGCGCCACCGGGCACTTTGCTCGCATGGCGTTGAAGTATTCCACGGGGTGATCGATCACCCCGGGATCGCTGTAGAAATCGGGTTCCGCCTCGGCCATTTTTCCTCTCCGCGATTCTTTGCTCCAGCCTAGCTGGCTTCTTTGTGCGCACAAACAGCATTGTCTCGCGGCGCAGTCCGGGACATGAGGCGGATCACATGCACCAGTTCGCCAACCCCGCCCGCTTCCTGCGCCTTGCCAAGGCGCTGACGCTGCCCCTCCTGCTGAGTGGCCTGTTCCTTGCTGGAGCAGCCCTGGCCTGGGGCCTGTTCGCCGCGCCGGCCGACAGGCTGCAGGGCGAGACCGTGCGCATCCTGTTCCTGCATGTGCCGACTGCATGGCTAGGCATGGCGGGCTGGATGGCGATTGCCGGGGCTTCTCTTACCGAACTGGTCTGGCGTCATCCGCTGGCCGGAATCGCCGCGCGTGCAGCTTCCGCGCCGGGTGCGCTGTTTACCGCGGTTTGCCTGCTGACGGGTTCGCTGTGGGGCCGTCCGGCCTGGGGCACCTGGTGGGTGTGGGACGGGCGGCTGACCAGCATGCTGGTGCTGCTGTTTCTCTATTTCGCCTATATCGCGCTGGCCGACGCCGCCGAGGATTCGGGCGACGGTCCCTCGCGCATTCCGGCGATCTTCGGGCTGGTGGGCGCGGTGAACATTCCGATCATCCACTATTCGGTGATCTGGTGGAACAGCCTGCACCAGCCGCCCAGCATCACCATGGGCAAGTCGGCGATCGACCCGGCATTCCTGTGGCCGCTGCTGGTTTCGACGCTGGGCTTCTCCCTGCTGTTTGCCGGCATCGTGTTCGTCCGCATGCGCACCATCCTCGCCCACCAGCAGGCCGAGGCGCGGTTGCGACGCAAGGCGATGGAATAGCAACCCGCGAAGGGAGAGAACCATGAAGGCATTGATCATCGGCGCCGGCTTCGGCCGCTATGCCGTCTCGCCCGTCATGGAGACCCTTGGCATCGAGACCGAAGTGGTGACGCCGCGCGATGCCGCCGCGGTGGAGCGCGCGATTGCCGCAGGGGCCGATCTCGTTTCGGTGCACTCGCCGCCGTTCATGCACCTCGACCACGTGACCATGGCGCTGGAGCGCGGGCTCAATGTGCTGTGCGACAAGCCCTTCGGCCTCAACGGCGAGCAGGCGCGGGCCATGCGCGACATGGCAAAGGCCAGGGGCGTGCTGCACTTCGCCAACCTCGAGATGCGCCACAAGCCAGTGCGTGCGAAGATCCTCGAACTGGTGCGATCGGGCGCGATCGGTACGCCCAACCACCTCAACTGGACTTTCTTCTCAAACGGCTTTCGCGGCGGCACCCATGGCTGGGTGGCCGAGGATGAGCTGGGCGGCGGTTGGATCCGCGCCTATGGCTCACACCTCATCGACTTCATGCGCGGCCTGTTCGACAGCGAGGTGAAGGATTGCGGCGGCGTCGTCCGCATTGAACACCGCGAACGGCCTGACCGCGACGGCGTGATCCGGCAGGCGACGGCGGAGGATGCCTACACCGCCTGGTTCGTCCTCGAAAACGGCTGCACCGTCAGCCATGACACCGCCTATTGCGCCGCCGTGCCGATCCCCTCGCGGGTGACGATCATGGGCAGCGCAGGCGCCATCGAGGTGATCAACGACACGAAGCTGGTGGTGCGCCGGGTCGTCGATGTCGAGGGGCTGGACGCGGCGGAGCGCATCCGGCGCGGGCTGCTGGCGGGCGAGGGCGATGAGGTGATCGAGTTCAAGCCCGCGCCGGGGGAAGCGCATGCGCCCTCTCTGGTGCCCTGGTACACGCAGGTGCGCGATTCGCTGGCGAGCGGGACGCAGATCAGGCCCTCGCTCGACGATGCAGTGGCTGTGGCCGAGGCGATGGACCTGCTTCGGAAGAACACGATCGCGGTTTAGCCGCCAACAAACCCTCTCCTTTCAGGGGAGGATCGAATTTGTGCTAGCTCACCGAAATGCGCGGCTCACCCTCGCGCATTGAGCCGATGACGGAGGCTTCACCGAAGCCGCTGGACCGCAAGAGCATGAGCGCTTCGTCGACGCCTTCCTGCGCCACGCTGACCAGGAGACCACCACTGGTCTGCGGGTCTGTCAGCAGGTCGCGCTGCCAGGCATCGATGCTGGGGCCGAGGTCCGCCTCCGCGCCGTAGCTGTCCCAGTTGCGGCCCGAAGCGCCGGTGCGATAGTCGCGGACCAGTTCCGCCACACCCTCGAGCAGGGGGAGGGCGGCGAAATCGATGCTCGCGGCAAGATTGGAGCCACGGCACATCTCCAGCCCATGGCCCAGCAGGCCGAAGCCCGTCACGTCGGTCATGGCATGGACCTGCGGCAGTTCGGCAAGGTCTGCGCCCACCTTGTTGAGCTTTGTCGTCGAGGCCACCAGGCCGGCATAGGCTGCCGCCGCAGCCGCGCCATCCAGCTTGCCGCTCTTCAGCGCCGCGCTGAGGATGCCCACACCCAGCGGCTTGGTCAGGATAAGGGCATCGCCCGCCCTCGCGCCGCTATTGCGCAGGATGCGATCCGGGTGGACCAGGCCGATCACCGCAAGGCCGTAGATCGGCTCGGGCGCATCGATGGAATGGCCACCGCCGACGGGAATGCCCGCCTCCGCGCAGATCGACGCGCCGCCCGCCAGAATCGCGCTCACCGTCTCCGGCGCGATCTTGCCCAGCGGCATGCCGAGGATCGCCAAGGCCATGATCGGCCTGCCGCCCATGGCATAGACGTCCGACACCGCATTGGCGGCGGCGATGCGGCCGAAATCGGTGGGATCGTCGACGATGGGCATGAAGAAGTCGGTGGTGGCGATCACCGCCTGGCTGTCGGAAATGCGGTAGACGGCGGCATCGTCGCCCGTCTCGGTGCCGACGAGGAGGTCGGGGAAAGCTTGCATCGCCGGCATGCCCGCCAGTAGCTCGCGCAGCATGGCGGGTGAAAGCTTGCAGCCGCAGCCGCCGCCATGAGAGAGGGCTGTGAGGCGGGTTTCGAACTCGGACATGCCGCCGCCAAAGCGGATCGACAGTGCCAGCGCAAGCCGAAACGCGCCGATGGCGGATTGACAATCGCGCCCCGCCGGGAGACGGGCGTTGCTCAATTCGGGAGATGTCATGGGCACCAAGCCGCTCAAGAACCTGTGCGAGATCGCCGTCATCGGGGGAGGCCTCGCCGGCCTTGCCGCTGCGCGCCACGCGGCCAGATTGGGTCGGCTGGTGACGCTGTTCGAGGGCAGCGGGCTGTGGGGCGGGCAGGTGGCGACGGTCGACCATGTCGATGGCCTGCCGATCCCGGGCAACTTCTCCGGGCAGGACCTTGCTATCCCCATGCTGGAGGAAGCGCAGAAGGTCGGCATCCGCACCTTCGAGGCGAACGTCGACAAGCTCGAGGTGGGCGAACGCTTGGTGCTGACCGATTGGGAAGGCGTGGAGCACTATCCCGAGGCCGTGATCGTCGCTTCCGGCGCCTCGCTGCGCAAGCTGGGCGTGCCGGGCGAGGAGCAGTTCACCGGCCGAGGCATTTCGCGCTGCGCGAGCTGCGACGGCGGCTTCTATCGCGGCATGGAGGTCGCGGTGATCGGCGGCGGCGATGCGGCGGTGCATGAGGCGCTGGTCCTCGCCCGCACCAGCGCCAAGGTGCACATGATCTGCCGCAGCCCTCTGAAGGCCAAGCGCGAGTACATCGACCGGCTCGACAGCCGCGACAACGTCGTGTTCCACTGGGACACCGAAGTCACTGCCGTCGAGGGCGAGATGAAGGTTGCAGGCCTTGCCCTGCGCAACGTCAATTCGGGCGCAGAGAGCAGGCTGGAATGCGCCGGGGTATTCCCCTTCATCGGGGTCGAGCCCAACACGGCCTTCTTGCCCCAGTCCATGCGCACCGCAAGTGGCCACGCCGTCCCCAACGACCCCCGCATCCTGGCCGTGGGCGCGGTGCGGGCGGATTACGGTGGCCAGGCCGTGCAGGCCATGGCAGAAGGAATCGGCGCGGCCGAGGCCGCACATGCATTGCTTTCGAATGGAGTTCGCTGATGGCTCAATACGATGTCGTCTGGCCCAACGGTGAGCGGCGCCTCAAGGTGCGCCCGCTCGCGCGCAGGCTCGACACCCTCAACGGCAAGAAGGTCGCCCAGCTCTGGGACTATCTCTTCGCCGGCGACGAGGTGTTCGAGGCGCTGGAAGAGGAACTGGCCAGGACCTATCCCGACATCGAATGGGTCAGCTGGCGCGAGTTCGGCTCGACCCACGGGGTCAACGAGAAGGAAATTCTCGCCTCGCTGCCTCAACGGTTCAAGGAACTTGGAGTCGATGCAGCTATAAGCTGCATGGCTTGTTGAGGATCTTGCACCCCCGCCGTGCTGCGGGCGAGCGAGATTTGCGAAAGAGCGGGTTACCCAACTAGCTCACTGGTTTGCGAGGGCTTCCTTGGCCAGGCGGCGGCGACGTCGGTCGGCCTTGGCATGCCCAACATGCCGGTGGCGACGATCGTCGGCCATCCCGGCGCGCAGTCGAGCGAGGAAATCCGCAGCCATGCCAAGGCGGTGACCGCCGCCGAAGTGATCGCCAACCTGACGGTGCAGCCCGAGGAAGTAACCTTCGAGCCCGAACCGGGGCCCTACGACATCGTCTTCTCCGGCAGCTTCGAGGACGTGAACGAGCACTTCATCGAAAGGGAATGGAGCGACGGCCTGCCGATCGTCCCGCCGACCAAGGAGAAGATCGAGCAGTTCCTCAGCTTCACTGACCGCAAGCCGGACGAGACGCTGGGCATCGTCCTACCCGCCAGCCGCGCGGTGACGGTGTGGACCACGGCGGTCAACGGCGTGATGGCCGGATGCAAGCCCGAATACATGCCGATCCTTATCGCCCTGGCCGAGGCGATGTGCGATCCAGACTATGGCGTCGAGCATTCGGGCAACACCCCGGGCGCGGAGACGCTGATCGTTCTCAACGGCCCGATCATCAAGCAACTGGGCTTCAACTACACCCAGGGCGTGCTGCGCGACGGCTTCCGGCCCAACACCTCGGTCGGCCGCTTCTGGCGGCTGGCGCTCCGCAACATGGCGGGCTTCCTGCTGCACAA
>JAYRPK010000353.1:0-1781 GCA_041911195.1 Novosphingobium sp.
ACGGACTGGCGCGTGGCCGATGGCCACCTGGAAGAAGACGCCTACAGCGCGGTCACTGGCCTGGTCACCGCGCGCCGCCGCGCGGGTGGGCGCAACACCGATATTGGCCTGTTCGTCGAGGACGACTGGAAGCTTGGCCGCCTGGTCCTGACCGGCGGCTTCCGGGCCGATCGCTGGACCATCCGCGACGGCTTCTTCCGCGAAGAAAATGCCGCGGGCGTCGTTACGATCGACCGGACATTCGCCAGCCGGTCCGGCTGGGAAACGTCCTTGCGAGGCGGCGCGGTGTTCGATGCGGGGCGGGGAGTGTCGCTGCGCGCGGCGGCCTATTCCGGGCTTCGCCTGCCGACGCTCAACGAGCTTTACCGGCCTTTCGTCGTCTTCCCGGTCACCACCCAGGCCAATGCGGCGCTGACCAACGAGGAACTGGTCGGCTTCGAAGGCGGCGTCGACTTCCGGCCTTCGGACAGGCTCACCCTGTCTGCCACTATCTTCGACAACAAGGTCAGGAATGCCGTGGCCAATGTCACCATCGGCACCAACCTTCGCGAAAGGCGCAATGTCGATGCCATCCATGCCACCGGCGTCGAGTTTTCCGCCGCAATGCGCATGGGCAAGCTGCGTCTCGACGCCTCGCTGGCGCTGACCGATGCGCGCGTCGAGGCGAGCGGTGTGTCCGCCGCGCTAGACGGCAAGCGCCCGGCGCAGACACCCAAGGTGGCGGCGAGCGCCTCGCTGTCGTGGGAGCCGCGTCCGGGGTGGCGATTCGCCGCGACGCTCCGCCACACTGGCGCGCAGTACGAGGACGACCTCGAGACCGACGTGCTCCGCGCCGCGACCACGCTCGATATCTATGCCGAATTGCCGCTGGCCGGGCCCTTCAGCCTGGTGATGCGCGGCGAGAACCTGACCGATACGGATATCGTCACGCGCAACCAGGCCGGATCGATCGACCTGGGCGCGCCGAGAACCCTGTGGGCGGGGGTGAAGCTCAGGCTTGGCCACTAGCGGTCATTTCGCCTAGAATGGAGCGAGGAGAGCACGCCCATGCACCGCAACCTCGATTGCAGCGAAGCTGAATGGCACGCCCGCCAGGAACTGGCCGTCTGCTATCGGATCTTCGATGAGCTCGGCTGGTCTGAATCGATCTACAACCATATCTCGCTGCGCGTGCCCGGTGAGCCGGGGGCCTTCCTGATCAATCCCTATGGCCTGCTTTATTCCGAGGTCTGCTCTTCGAACCTGGTCAAGATCGACATCGACGGCAACAAGCTTGACGGCAGCGACTATCCGGTAAACCTGGCCGGCTTCGTTCAGCATAGCTATTTTCACCGCCATCTCGATTGGGCCCATGCCATCTGCCACACCCATACGACGGCGGCGATGGCGGTGTGCAGCAGCGAGGCCGGGCTGCAACCCAGCAATTTCTATGCCTGCGCCTTCATCGGCCAGCTGGGCTACCATGATTTCGAGGGCATTACCGTGCGCCCGGAGGAAGGCGAGCGGCTGCTGGCCAATCTGGGCGACAAGCGGGTGCTGATGTTGCGCAATCACGGCCCGGTGGTGATGGGCGAGACCATCCACGAGATGTTCTTTTCCCACTGGGCGCTGCAGCGCGCTTGCGAAATCCAGGTGGCGACCCATGCCATGGGCAAGCCGATCATGGTGCGGGACGAGGTTCTGGCGGTTCACCAGCGCGATCTTCACAAGGTGCGTGCGCCGGGCGGGCCGGGCTATGCCGATTTCGAGGCATGGAAGCGGCGGATCGACAAGATCGATCG
>JAYRPK010000354.1:0-5662 GCA_041911195.1 Novosphingobium sp.
GACGGCGGCGTGCTGGTCCGCGCCGGGCACACTGAGGCAGCCTGCGACATCTCCCGCCTCGCCGGTCTCAATCCCTCCGGCGTGATCTGCGAGATCATGCGCGACGACGGCACTATGGCGAGGCTCGACGACCTCGTCGGCTTCGCGCGCATGCACGATCTGAAGATCGGCACCATCCGCGATCTCATCGCCTATCGCCGCAAGCACGACCGCATGGTCGAGAAGCGCGCCGAGATCACATTCACCAGCCGTCACGGCGGTGACTGGAAGGCAGCGACCTTCTTCAACAAGGCGACCGGCGACGAGAACCTGGCCCTGATCAAGGGCCGCATCGATCCAGACAAGCCCACCTTGGTGCGCATGCACACCCTGTCGATCTTTGCCGACATCTTCGGTGAGGAGAGCGAACGGGGGGACTTGTTGCGGCGATCGATGGAAATCATAGCCGAGGACGGCACCGGCGTCATCGTCGTCATCAATCGCCCGATGCAGCGCCTGATGAGCCGCTCGATCGAGATCAAGAACTCGGTCCGGCAGGGCGCTGACGCACCGATCGAGGAACTGCGCGATTATGGCGTCGGCGCGCAGATCCTCGCGGAACTCGGCGTGCACGACATGGTGCTGCTGACCAACACCCACCACTCGCTGGTCGCGCTGGAGGGCTATGGCCTGTCCATCGTCGGCGAGCGGAAGATCGATTGAGCAGGAGCACAATGGCCAAGATCCTCATCGTTGAAGCCCGCTTCTACGATCACCTTAACGACATGCTGATCGCCGGCGCCAAGGCGGCGATCAAGGCGGCGGGCCACAAGGCCGAAGTCGTCACTGTCCCCGGCGCGCTCGAAATTCCGGCCGCCATCGCCCTTGCCGACCAGTCCGGGCTCTATGACGGCTATGTCGCCATCGGCGTGGTGATCCGCGGCGAGACCTATCACTTCGAGATCGTCGCCGGCGAAAGCGCGCGCGGCGTGATGGCGCTGACCATGGATGGCCTTGCCATCGGCAATGGCATTCTCACGGTCGAGAACGAAGAACAGGCCCTGGTCCGCGCCGACCCGGCACAAAAGGACAAGGGCGGCGAAGCGGCCAAGGCGGCGCTGGCCTTGATGGCGCTGAGGGAAAAGTTCGGCGCCTGAGCGCCCTTGCACCCTGCCCCGCTTTGCTGCACCTTTGCTGCGCCGGGACGGTTCCCGGCCGCCAGGGGATGGGCTGTTCTCCTGCTCGGGAGCTGAACAATGCAATTCATCGCAATGGCCGTGGTCGGCCTGATAGTCGGGATTCTCGCGCGGTTCTTCTATCCGGGGCAAGTGAAGATCGGCTGGATCGCCAGTATCGCGCTGGGCATCGCCGGCTCATACCTCGCCGGCTTTCTCGGCAACCTGATCCACAAGCGCAGCGCCAGCCAGCCCCTGCAGCCGGCCAGCTTCTTCTATTCGATCATCGGCGCGATGCTGATCATCTTCATTGCCAGGAACGTGTTTCACTGGGTGTGAACCGGGCCTGCCGCGCAAGGCAGGACCGGCCAATTCACGCAGGACGGTTCACGTTGGCCGCATCGGCATAGATGCGGTTCATAGCCTTTGCGGCATCGAGACAAGCCTGCGAGAACTGGGCGGGTTCAACCTGATACTGATAGGTCGAGTAATCGTAAGCCTGGGTCGGTCGTGAACCCGGAGCGGCGTTGGCGTCCCACCGGCCCACCGCATTCCACCAGTCCACCTCGGCGCGGTTGTTCTGGCTCGACGTCTTGACCAGTTGCCCCGCCTGGCCGACCGCCACCCGGTCCTTGAGGATGATCTTGCCGCCTGGTCCGGCCAGCGCGATCTTCGCATGATGGGCCGATAGCTGGGTAAACAGGGGCACCAGGAACAGCCCCGATTGAATTCCCACGCTGGCGCTGGAGCCATAGACGCTGTGGCCGCTGCCGGTCAGCTGGGCGAAATCGATCACCACGCTCGGGATCATGACCACGCAATCGAGATCGACGCACATCTGGTTGATCGCCCGCCAGTTGCCCAGCGACATCGGCGACTTGTCGGAAATCGGCGCGTCGGAATGCTGGCTGACCAGCGGCAGCGCATTGGGCGACACCATGACGACCGAACGCGCATCGGCGAACGGTTTCTTGACGAAGGGAACCGGCGTGGGCTCTAGCTTGGCATAGCCGCGCGAAGCCGCGATCTCGGCGAAGGGAATGATAGTGCGCCCGGTCGCGCCCAACTGGGCCAGGAAATCGGCATAGGCCCCGTCCGCGATGGCGCGAAGGCCCGCAAGGTCCATCCCGACGAGATCGGCGCTGGCCTCCATCGTAACGGAACCGGAAGCCCCCGTGGCGGATATGCCACTGCGCATGACAACGCCGAAGCGGTAACTGGGCACGGCGATGCGCGCGGCATTGGCCAGCACCTTGATTCCGGCGGGATTAAGCGCGGAGGGGGGGATCGCGTTGAGCGGCCACATCCGGTCCGCGGCTCGCAGCGGCGACCCCATGCCCAGCCCCGCCAGCGCGAAAGTTCCGCCACCGGCCAACATGATATCGCGACGCGTAAGCTTCATCGAAATGCCACCCTTTCAAATTTCGGCGGCGCCCAACCTACGCAAAATGCGAGAAAATCCAATGCCCATTCACGCCTTCCGCCCGGTCTTTTCCTCCCAGGCGGCAAAGGCGGCGGCGGCGCCCTTTTCGCGCTCGCTTTCCAGCCGATCGATTGCGGCGGTAAGGCCGTTGTAGCTATCCTGCCGGTTGCGGTTGAAATTGGCGAAGTGCGGGATGACGAAGCGGGCGTAGAGCTCGTAGCTCTTTTTCGTCTCTTCCCAGTCAGCCCAGTTGTGCGACTGGAACAGCATCACGCCGAATTGGCCCTGCTTTTCCTGCAGTCGCTCGATCATGCGGATGGCATCGTCTGGCGTGCCGATCACCGCGCGGCCGGCATTGACCATGGTCTCGGCCGGATCGCCGCCAGACATGCCGCGCATGCCGGCGGGCGCCACCCGGTCGAAATACTCGACCCAGCGCGCCATGCCCTGCTTCACGTCCGCACGCGCCTGCTCGCGGGTGTGGGCGATGTGCATCGGCACCACCAGCCGCAGCTCGCGCGGGTCCATCACCTTGCCGTTCTCGGCGGCGATCTGCTGGGCGATCTTCCAGTTCTCGTCGAGCACGTCGAAGCCCGCCGTCTCGGTCGCGGCGACACAGAGCATGCCGAAGCCGTGCTTGCCCGCCAGCATGCCGCCCGATGGGGTAATAGCCGATGCCACCGAAATCGGCGGATGCGGCCGGGTGTAGGGCATCAGGTGAGTGCGCGCCTTGTTGAGCCTGTACCAGCTCGTCTCGTGCGTCACTTCCTCGCCGCTGACCAATTGCACGATGATTTCGGCCACTTCCTCCAGCATCGGCCGCAACCGCTTGATGTCCGCCCCGATCATGTCGGCATCGGTGGGCAGCAGCCCCGGCCCCATGCCGAACATCACCCGCCCCATGGTCATGTGATCGAGCTGCAGGATGCGGTTCGCCACCATCAGGGGGTTGTGGTAGGGCATCGAGACCACCCCGGTGCCAAGCCGGATGCGATGCGTCCGCTCGGCCGCCGCGGCGATCATCAGCTCGGGCGAGCCGATGATCTCCCAGCCGGTGGAATGGTGCTCGCCGAACCAGGCCTCGGCAAAGCCCAGCTTCTCCACCCATTCGACGATCTCAATGTCGCGCCGCAAAGCCACCGCCGGGCTTTCGGTAACGTCGTGATAGGGGGCGAGGAAGATGCCGTGCCGCAGGTCGATCATGCGGGCCGCCTCAGGGCGCGTGGTTGGGACGCGACTGGCGGCCGGTCTTCTCGGCCCACTCCTCGATCAAGCCATCGTAAAGCGGGTGGTCGATCAGCTCGTACTTCTCCGGGAAGTCCCAGTTGCCGCTCTTGACCTGGCCTTCATTCCACAGCTCGCGCATCATCTTGAGGTGGTTGGCCGCCGCCGTCGTCCAGCCGCCGGTCGCCATGTTGAAATGGGTTCCGGGCACCGAGAAGCCCATGGTCGAAAGCGGATGCTTTCCGCCGAATTCCTTCAAGAGATCGCCGACCCAATCCGGGCGCGGCGGATAGAACAGCGCGTCCGCCCCCGCTTCCATATAGGCATGCCCGCGCTTGATGGCTTCGGCCATGGAGCCAGTGCCGCCGCCGCCCATTTCGCTGGTATAAAGCTCGTCGCAGCGGGCGATGATGACGAAGTCCTGCCCGGAATCCTTCTGCGCCCGCCGCGCCGCGTCGATGCGGGCCTGCTGGTCCTCAATCGACCAAAGGCCGTTGACGTGCTTGGAATGCTTGGGATTGCGCTCGTCCTCCACGTGGAAGCCGGCGATGCCCTGCTGGATGTAGCGGCGGGTGAAGTGATAGGCGTCGGCCACCGTCTCGCCCAGGGTGTCGGCATCGGCGATCAGCGGGATGTTCACGGCATTGGCGATGCGGCTCGCCTGCTCGATCTGCTCGACCTGGCTGTAGACCCCGTTGTCCGGCACGGCATAGTGAAAGGCGCTGCAGGCGTGGCCGCCCAGGTAGATCGCCGGAAAGCCGACGAACTCGCAGATGCGGCCGGTGATCGCCGAATAGCTGTCGCCGCAGACGAAGTGCTCGCCCTTGTCGATCAGCGCGCGCAGTATTGCTCCCTTGTCGGCCATCCTCTCAAACTCCCATAGATTTGCGTTGCCGCTAGCTTGCACGCGGGCAACAATCAGGCAAGCACCGCGACGTGGGAGAAGGCATGAAAATCGGAACGATCTATCCGCAGACCGCACTGAAAGGCGATCCCGCCGCCTTCGTTGCCTTCGTCCGGGCTACCGAGAAGCTGGGCTACGAATCGCTATCGCTGTTCGAACATGTGGCAGGCGCCGTGCGCGAAGACCGCGATCCGCCGCTGTGGGGCCCCTATACCGAGAAGGATCCGTTCCACGATCCTTTCGTCGCCTTCGGTTATGCGGCGGCGATCACTCGCCATATCGAACTCGTCACCGGAATTCTCGTGCTGCCCCAGCGCCAGACGCTGCTGGTGGCGAGGCAGGCAGCGGATGTCGACCTGCTATCGGGTGGGCGGCTGCGGCTGGGCGTAGGGGTAGGCTGGAACCATGTCGAGTTCGACAGCCTGGGCGAGGACTTTCACACACGCGGGAAACGCATGAGCGAGCAGATGGTGCTGCTCCGCCAGCTCTGGGCAGAAAGCCCACTGAGCTTCCATGGCAAGTTCCACCTGATGGACCGCATCGGCCTCAACCCCCTGCCTGGCCGTGCCATTCCGATCTGGTGCGGCGGCGTCACTGAACCCGCCTATCGCCGCGCGGCCCGCCTGGCGGACGGCTTCATCTTCGGCGGCCGGCTTGACGAGCGGGTCATGTCGGGATGGCTCCGAATTGGCGAAATGCTTGCCGAAGAAGGACGCGCGCCGGACACGTTCGGCGGCGACTATCAGTTGCCCGACGGCACTGGCATCGAGGCCGCAGCGGACCTCATCAGCCGCTGGCAGGAAGCCGGCGGCACTCACGCAGCCGTCCGGACCATGGGGCTCGGCTTCACGGAAGTGGCGCAGCATATCGATTACATCGCCGAGGCGGCACACCGCCTTGGCCTGAGGGAGAGAACATGATGACACAACGACTGGCCGGAAAGGTGGCGCTGGTCAC
>JAYRPK010000355.1:0-5027 GCA_041911195.1 Novosphingobium sp.
ATCGCTGCCGCGCAGTGTCTCCAGCAGTCTGTCGTCGACGCGCGTGCTGGCGATGCAGCCGCGCCGGACGCAGGTCTGGATGGTGAAGGCAAGCGGTGCGGCGCCGGCCTTGCCCGCCACACCCGTAGGGATATCGAGGCCAAGCGGCAGGATGGCAGCAAGACGCAGCTCATGACTGTCCTTGTTGCGGGCGAGTGCGAAGGCGGCGACTGGCAGCTTGGTGTCCTTCGCCAGGATCTTCTGGTGAAGTGCACAGGCCTGCTCGCCACTGCCAAGCTTCGCGCAGTGCAGGACCCAGTCGCCGAAGGGCACGTCGCCGTTGGGTTTGGCTTCGTCCGCCACAGCTGGTGCGACCGCAACAAGGAACGCGGTGGAAAGGGCAGCGATGATCTTCATGTTGCTGTCTCGAAGAAGCTTCGGATGCCAGTCAGCATAGAAGGCCCACCCTGTGCATTCAAGTTCAACCAGAGCGGCTCTTATCAGGATACTGTGGACGGAAATGACGGCCTCCGGTTTCCTGTTGCATGCCGCGCAGCGAAGGGGTGTGATTGGAAAGGCACGCAGACCCCGGAATGACCATGCAAGCCGCTGAAGAGCACGTCAGCACCTTCTGGAACGGGAGCAGCCTGAACCCGGTCGAGATCGCCTGTCTCCACTCCTTCGTGAAGGGCGGCATTCCGGTCCGGTTCTATTCCTATGATCCCCTGCCACTACCAGAGGGCGTTGAATGGCGGGACGCCGGCAGCGTGCTTTCGCAGGACAGGCTGTTTCATTTCGATGGCAGCCCATCGGCGTTCAGCAACGTGTTTCGCTACCAGCTTCTCTATGGCGAGGGCGGTTGGTGGGTCGATACCGACGTGGTGTTCTGCGGCACCCGCCTGCCCGAGCAGAGCCACTACTGGGCATGGCAGGACCGGTGCAAGATCAACGGCGCGGTTCTCAGGTTTCCCAGGCGCGATCCGCTTTGCGCCGCACTGCTCGCCGACAGCCTGTCGCGCGCGCCGACTCTCAACGCATGGGGCGAGCTCGGCCCCGACCTCCTCACCAGCTACATTCCGGGTGGGCCGTATGAAAGGCATACGTGCGCGGTCGAGAGCACCTACCCCGTGCATTGGCTGCAGGCGCATTACTTCTGGTTTCCCGAGTTCGCGCCGCTCGTCCATGCCCGCGCCGCCTCGGCGACTTTCGTGCATCTGTGGAATTCGGTGCTCGGCAGGATGGGCCTCGATCCCGGACGGCCGGTGCCGAGCGGAAGTTACCTCGCCGAGATCACCCGGGAGCCATTTCCCGACTTCAGCGTGAAGCTTGATGATGCGGCCCATGCGGCCGCGTCGGCAAGCGTCCGGCGCTACCTGAGCGAGGACTGGGTTCAGCCGGAGGTGAATGCTGCCTTGCCGGAAGGCGAGCAGCTGCTCCTGCCCGGCGGTGGCCCGCAATTGACCGGTTGAAGGCGACAAGTGCCCGCGCGGATCTCCATTTCCGGCCGGCAACGTCGTTCCGGATGACCTGCGAGGTCGATTCAAGCCTCGGGGCCCTGCTTGCTTTCGCAAGGGGCCCCGAAGGTGCGTGAACTATGAATGGTTGCGGGAGCCAGATTTGAACTGACGACCTTCAGGTTATGAGCCTGACGAGCTACCGGGCTGCTCCATCCCGCGTCGAAACGCGAGCTGTATGTAGCAACGCGAAGCGGCTTTGTGAACCCCTTGTGACGAATTTCTTTTCAGCCTCGCAGTGACCCTGCCGCGATTGATTGTGACGGTGGAAAAACGCAGTCTGACGCAGGATCAAGGGGTTGGCGGAACGCATGAGCGGAACGGGGAAGCCCACTGCCTCCGCGGCCGCACTTGCGGCGGTCGGACGGCACGAATTGGCCGCGCTCGGCAACGTTCTGGGCGCGGCCAGGCCGGGTGACAGCGTGCATGGGGCACGCCGGCGCATCAAGCAGCTGCGCAGCCTGTTGCGGCTGTTGCGGCCCTGCCTCGACGGCGCAGCATTTGCCGGCACCGATGACGCGCTGCGTGCGGCAGCCGATGCGCTGGCCGGACATCGCCGGGCAGAGGCTCTCGTCGCAGCGGCGGGAAAGCTCGAAAGCGGGAAGACTCAAGCCGGTTTCTGGCGTGACGTCGCCCACGCGCACCGGGCGGCCCATGCCGCGGAGGGAGATCCCGCTGCGGCGCTTGCAGAGGCGCGCACGGCAATTGCCGCCGCCGCAGGCCAGCTGGGTGGCGCAAGCCTGCGGCCCGATAGTGACGCCGCGATCAGCGAGGCATTCCTTGCAACCTATGCGAAGGCCCGCAAGCGGCTGCGGAGCGGCTTGAAGAGCGGTGATGCCACTCGTCTCCACGAGGCACGCAAGGTGGTGATCCATCACCTGCACCAGCTCAGCCTTCTGCACCCGCGGCGCACGCGCCGGCTTGGCGCGCTCGAGGAGCTGCGCGAGATTCTCGGAGACCTGAACGACCTCGACGAACTCGAGCAGATCGCGCCGGATGCCACGGTGTCGGCGAGGGACCGCCGCCGCATGCGCAAGGCGCGGAAGGAGCTTCTCGGGCGGGCGGGGAAGGCCGCGCGGCGCCTGTTCCGCCGCAAGCCCAGGCGTTTCGCCAGGCGGCTCGGCCATGCGCCGGCGGCACGTTCTCCGCGCCGCCCGGTTGCGCTACAAGCCGTGGAATGACTGCAGACGCCCTTTCCTCGCCGCGGACCGCCATCAGCATCGTCTTCGTGACCTTCGGCATCGCCATCGGCGCGCTGGCGGGTTCGATGCCATCGGTGATGCGCAATGCGGGGATCGATGCCGAGACCTTCGGCCTTGGCCTCACCCTCTCCACGGTGCTCACGGTGGGGGCCATGTCGGTGGGCGGGCAGATTGCCCGCATGGCCTCGAACCGTGCTGTGTTGCTGACGGTGCTGCCGGCCTTCGCGCTGTCGCTCGGCGCCTATCTGACGGCGGCCTCACCGCTGTGGTTCTTTGCCACGATCCCCGTCATGGGCCTGTGTTTCGGTCTCACCGACCTGTTCATGAATGCCGAGGCGGTTGCCCTGGAGCATGATCTGCGGCGACCCGTGTACATGGGCTTTCATGGCGGAGTTTCGGCCGGTGTGGGGGTCATGGCGGTGGCGGCGAGCTGGCTTTCGACGCAATGGGGCACGTGGGCGGTTGCCGCGGTGGCGGCCGCGATGTTCGCCCTCTCCTGGGCGATGGTGCGGCGTTCCGTGCTCGCGCGCCCGCTGGCGGCGGGACGGGCGGCGCAGATGGGCACGCTGCCCAACAAGGTGCCCTTGATGCTGCTCGGCATTGCGGCGGGCCTCATCATTGCCGCCGAAACGGCCGCCTTGTTGTGGTCGGCAAAGCTCCTCGACGAACTGGCGCCGTCGCTGGCGGCGATCGCCGGACTGGGAGCGGCCTTCTTCGGCATCTGCAACGCCGCCGTCCGCTTTCCCGGCGACCGCATGCGCCGGATCATCGGCGAGATGCCGCTGATGCTGGTCTCGCTCGCCGTTTCGATCTGCGGCTTTCTGGCGCTCGGCCTGTCTGGTTCCTTCCTGATCAGCGTTGCCGCCTTCGCTTCGGTCGGCTTCGGCCTCGCCCTGCTGATCCCCACGATCTTCGCGCTATCGGCGCGGCTCGTTCCGGAGAACCGGGCGGGCGCGCTGAGCTTTGTCTCGCTGCTCACCGCACTTCCGCGCACCCTCGCGCCACTGGCCTTCGGCCTCGTCGCCGCCAGGCTCGGCACCGCCTTTGCTTTCGGCCTTGTCGCGGTTGGGCTTTTGGCGTCTCTTGGACTGATCCTGACTTTCAAGCGGAAGGGGCATGGCGCATGAACGACGACGATCTGGCAGCAGCACGCAAGAGTTCGCAGAGCTGGTACTGGTGGGGCATTCCCACCTTCTTCCGCTGCCCATGGATCGAGGAGCCGGCGCAGGCGGACATCGCTCTCGTCGGTGTGCCGCACAGTTCGGGCAATGGCTCGACGGAGCGTGACCAGCACCTGGGCCCGCGCGCCGTGCGCCATGTCTCGGGCTTCTACCGGCGCAGCCACTTCGTCCATGGCTTCGCGCCATGGGATGTCGCCCGCATCAACGACGTGGGCGACGTGCCGCTGCCCGAAGCGATGAACAACGAGGCCTGCGTGCGCGACATCGAGGCGTTCTTCCGCCGGCTCGATGAAGCGGGCACGCATCCCGTGTCGATCGGCGGCGACCATTCGATCACCGGGCCGATCCTCAAGGCAGTGGCCGGGCCGGGGCGGCGGCTGTCGGGCGGCAAGCCCTGCGCGCTGATCCATTTCGATGCCCACACCGATTCCTACGACAACATGCCACACTGGCTCGGCGCGAGGCGCTCGGCGGCACATTGGGCGGCCTACACCGCGAAGGAGGAGGCTGTCGATCCGGCCAAGAGCGTGCAGCTCGGCATGCGCGGGCATCCTTCAGGCGCCATCCACAAGGGTGGCGTCGGCGGTTCGAGCCGCGAGCTCGGCTATCGCGTCATTACGATGCAGGAGTTCGAGGATCTCGGCGTCGCACGCACCGTGCAGCAGATCCGCGAGCGCGTCGGGGACTCACCGGCCTACATCACCTTCGACCTGGACTGCATGGACCCTTCGGTGGCGCCTGGCGTCTCCAACATCGAGCCGGGCTTCTCGGGCTTCACGATCCGCGAGGCCACGCGGCTGCTGCAGGGGTTGGCGGGGCTGAACATCATCGGCGGGGACGTCGTCTGCCTGATGCCGACCAAGGACAGCCCGAACCAGATCACCGCGCAAATGGCGATGGTGATGATGTTCGAGATCACCTGCCTGATCGCGGCGCGTCTCCGGACATAATTGAGGCGTTTTCCGAACGTCAAAACCCCGCTTGCATTTCTGCATGGCGGGGTTTTGGTGGTTTGTATCGTGAGAAGGGAGTTTCTCTGTCCTTTGCAGGCCTGGCAGCGACCTACTCTTCCGCGTCTTAGGACGAAGTACCATTGGCGCTGGGGCGATTTACGGCCGAGTTCGAGATGGGATCGGGTATGGACACCCCGC
>JAYRPK010000356.1:0-3866 GCA_041911195.1 Novosphingobium sp.
ATATGTCGTTTGCCGGCAGATAGAGCCGCCGTCCCTTGCGATAGAACTGGGCCGAACTGGCGGCGGGTTGCCGTTCGACCAGGGTTACCGGGGCGAACCAGTCATTGCCGGGATCGTTGGTGCCGGAAACGAGTCCGGCGTTGGCCCATTGATCGGCAAGATAGCGCAGAGTCTTCGCTTCGCCCTCGGTGCCTGGTTCACGTCCCTGGAAATCGTCACTCGCCAGCACGCGGATATGGGCCATCAAATCGGCTTCGAGTGTGCGGTCGCTGCGAGACGCCGAAAAGGCGGGTTGCCATGGCAACAGTACCGCCAAGACAAGCCAAGCCAGCCATTTTCCGATTGCAACCCGGGCACTTCTCATTGGCCGATGCATACACCAAGCGCAGACTGCGGCAAGCAGCGGAATTGCCGCACTTGCCCATGCTGCCCAGTAATCATCTACAATCGCACTCGACTCAAAGCGTTCGCGCGCTAATTTGCCCGGCAGGAGCTTGTTTAGAGAAAGGTCAGGCATGCGGCTCGACGATTTCGATCCCAACGAGATCGATATCGAGGATCAGCGCGGCGGGCGCGGCAGCGGCGGATTTCGCCTGCCGGTCGGCGGCCGGCGCGGCCAGCTCGGCTGCGGCACCTTGGTCATCGCGCTGATTGCGGTGCTAGTCTTCGGGGTCGATCCGGGGCAGATGCTGGGCAACCTGCAGGATGGGCAGCAGCAGGCGCCGCAAATCCAGCCGCAGTCCCAGGGCGGCGGCAATGCCAGCGAAAGTTGCACGGTCGATGCCATGAGCAAGGAAAGCTGCGATGTGCTGTCTTCGCTCAACAAGACCTGGCAGCCCCTGTTCCAGCAGGCGAACATCGAATTCCGCCGCCCCAAGCTGGCGCTCTATTCGCGAAGCGGCAATTCGGGCTGTGGCGAGGCGCAGAGCGCCATGGGTCCGTTCTATTGCCCCGCAGACCAGGGCATCTACCTCGACACCGACTTTTTCCGGCAGCTCGACCAGGAACTGGGCGCCGGTGGCCAGTTTGCCCGGCAATATGTGATCGCCCACGAATATGGCCACCACGTCCAGAACCTGACCGGCCTGTCCGACCAGGTACGGCATTTGCAGGATCGCAATCCCGGCCAGGCCAACCAGCTTTCGGTGCGACTGGAACTGCAGGCTGACTGTTATGCCGGTGTATGGGCGGGCCGGAATGCCGACCGTCTGGAAAAGGGCGACATGGAAAGCGGCCTGAGGGCAGCCCACCAGATCGGCGACGACACGCTGATGCGCAATGCCGGCCAGCATGCTTCGCCGGAAGCCTTCACCCATGGCTCCAGCGCCCAGCGGATGCGCTGGCTGCGGCAGGGGATCGAAACCGGCGATGAGGACAAGTGCGACACCTTTGCCGAAATCCGACAGTAATCTCTCAGCGGCGGGGGCCGTGCAGTAAATAAATGGGGGCGCAAGGAGCTTGCAGGAATGCGCCTGATTTCGTTCGCACTTCTGATCGCCATCGTTGGCAGCCCGGCCCTTGCCGCCGCGCCCGAAAAGCCCGTCACGCAAAAGGACGTGACCGCGGGCGACGTTGCGGCAACCCCGGTGACTGACCTCAACCTGCGCAAGGGCGAAATCCCGCCGCTGCTCACCGCCGCGGTCGAGCAGCCCTACACGCTTCAGGGCCTCGTCACCTGCCAGCAACTGGCCGCGGCGATTGGCGAGTTGGACGCAGTGCTGGGCGACGATCTCGATACGCCCAAAGAGGGGGAGCGGCGCACGACTCCCGGCCGCCTGGCCCAGTCGGTGGTCGGCTCGTTCATTCCCTTTCGCGGCGTGATCCGCGAAGTCTCGGGCGCCAACAGCAAGCAGCGCGAATTGCAGGCGGCGATCCTGGCCGGCGTCGCGCGCCGCTCGTTCCTCAAGGGCACCGGACAGGCGCGCGCTTGCCGCTATCCGGCCCGCTCGGTCACGCCCGAGATTTTCGCCCAGCAAATGGCCGCGATCGAGGCGCGGAAAAGGGGTGGCAACGCGCGGCAGAGCCCGGCCTCTGATAACCGGCAACAGCGCCGCCGGTGATTGCCCGCGCGGCGTCACTCGTCTAGCGGCGTGGCATGCGCCTGAAACACTGCCATAACATCGACGATTTCCGCTTGCTGGCCAAGGGTCGGCTGCCCTGGCCGGTGTTCGACTATATCGACGGCGCTGCCGACGACGAACTGACCAAGGCGCGCAATACCGCCGCCTATGCCCAGTGCGACCTGGTCCCCGAAGTGCTTGCCGGAGTGGCCGAGATCGATACTTCTGTAACGGTGCTGGGCCGCAAGAGCGCCCTGCCCCTGATCCTCTCGCCCACCGCGCTCCAGCGCGTGTTCCACTGGCAGGGCGAGCGGGCCGTGGCGCGGGCGGCGGAAAAGTTCGGCCTGTGGTGCGGCATCTCCAGCCTGGCGACGGTTTCCATCGAAGAGATCGCCGCGCTGATCTCCACCCCGAAGATGTTCCAGCTCTATGTCCACAAGGACAAGGGCCTCAACCGCTCGATGATCGAGCGCTGCCAGGAAGCGAAGTTCGACGCGCTCGCGCTGACGGTGGACACCATCGTCGGCGGCAAGCGCGAGCGGTGCCTGCGCAGCGGCTTCTCCTCGCCGCCCAGCTTCACCCCCAGCTCGATGCTGAGCTACGCCACCCGGCCCAAGTGGACGCTCGACTACCTGCTGCGCGAGAAGTTCAGCCTGCCCCAGCTCGATTCGCACGTGCAGGAAGGAACCGGCAAGGCCATGTCGATCCAGGGCTATTTTTCCGAAATGCTCGACCAGACGATGGACTGGGACACCGCCGCCAGGATCCGGCAGGACTGGGGCGGCACGTTCTGCCTCAAGGGCGTGATGAGCGCCGCCGACGCAAGGCGCGCGGTGGAGATCGGGGCGGACGCGATCATGATCTCCAATCACGGCGGCAGGCAACTTGATGGCAGCCGCGCCCCGTTCGACCAGCTGATGGAGATCGTCGATGCCGTGGGCGGCGAGATCGAGATCATCTGCGACGGCGGCGTCCGGCGCGGCACCCATGTACTCAAGGCCATGGCGGCGGGCGCGACCTGCGCCTCGGGCGGGCGGCTCTATCTCTACGCCCTCGCCGCTGCCGGACAGGCGGGCGTGGAGCGCGCGATCGGCTTGCTCAAGGAAGAGATCGAGCGCGACATGAAGCTGATGGGGGTGAAGAGCGTCGCCGAACTGAACCGCGATCGCCTGCGCTGGCGGTAGTCACAGCAACCTGGCGCGTTGTTCGGGTGTCAGCAAGGCGCACGCTTCTACCTTGCCGAACCAGCGGTAGCGGTTTCTGGCAATCATGCGATAAACCGCATCGCGCAGCGGGCGCGGGAGAATGCGCAACAGCGCCAGAAGCCGCCAAATGCCGCCAAGCTCGCGGCCCAGGCGGAAATAGCCTTCGCTCAGTCCGTACACTTCTCCCCTGACCAACAGCAGGTAGGTGTCGTCGATCGCCATGCCGTAATGCCGGTAGATCGCCGCGCCGAGCGGCCCGGCGGCTGGCGTGAATGCGATCTTGCCGGCGCGGTCAGCCCGCATGATCCAGGACGCGCCTCCCGAACAGAGCACGCAGGTTCCATCGAACACGAACAGCGGGCGGCAATCGTCGAACGGCGGGACGGACGGATCGTCCCGGTATGAGTAGGGCGGTCTCGCAAGCAGGGTCATTGGCGGATCACCGTGATATCGAGCCCTTTCAGCGCCTCGAGGAATTCCTCCAGGCCGATCTCGCCGACGCAGGCCCGGGCGCCCGGTGCAAGCCCCTCGCCCGACATCCGCATGTGGAACCCGCTGCGCCCCTTGCCCAGCCGGTCGAACAGGAACGAGGCCCGAAGCA
>JAYRPK010000357.1:0-1915 GCA_041911195.1 Novosphingobium sp.
CAGTGAACTTGGCCCAGTGACAAGAATTCCGGAGACCGACGAATGAAGTCCAAGCATCTGTCCCGCGCCATCGCCGCGCCGGTGATTCTCGCCCTGGCGCTGGGCCTGGCGGCCTGCGGCGGCAAGAACCGTCCCAAGACGCCGACCGTGGGCAATCGCATCCCCATCCTCTCGCGCATCGAATCGGGTGCGCGGGTCGATCCGTCGATGGCCACGGTCGCGGTGATCCTGCCGCCCGCAGACGTGAACAGCGAATGGGCGCAGCCCGGCGGCACGGCCAACAAGGCCTATGGCCACCTGGCGCTGTCGCAAAGCCCCGGCCGCATCTGGAGCGTGGGCGTTGCCGGATCGAACAACAAGCAGCGGCTGGCGGCCGCTCCGGTAGTCGGCGCCGGCAAGCTCTATGTCATGGACACTTCGGGCACAGTGACGGCCTTCGACGCGGCTACTGGCGCGCGGCGCTGGACGCACGGTTTCCGCGTTTCGGGCCGGGATTCGCACACCGTCTATGGCGGCGGCGTCAGTTTCGATAACGACAAGGTCTATGTCACCACGGGCCTGGGTGAAGTCGCCGCGCTCGATGCGGCGGATGGGCGCCAGTTGTGGAGCGTCAGGCCGGCAGGACCGCTGCGCGGCTCGCCGACCATCGCCTTCGGCGCGATCTACGTGATGACGCAGAACAACCAGATCCTGGCGCTGCGGCCCGACGACGGTTCGCCGATGTGGACCGAATCGGGCTCGCTGGGCCAGTCGGGCGTGTTCGGCGTGGCCGCCCCGGCGGCGGGGCAGGGGACTGTGGTCGCCGGCTACAGCACCGGCGAACTGGTCGCCTATCGTTACGAGAACGGCCGCACCTTGTGGTCCGACGCGCTGGCGCGCACCTCGATCTCCACTCAGGTCGGCGTGCTGACCGACGTCGATGCCGATCCGATCGTCGATCGCGGCCGGGTCTTCGCGCTGGGCCAGGGCGGGCGCATGGCGGCCTATGAGCTGGTCACCGGCCAGCGCATCTGGGAACTGAACCTTGCGGGCATTTCCACCCCCGCCATCGCCGGCGACTGGATCTTCACCCTGACCGACGACGCGCGCCTGCTGTGCATCTCGCGTACCAACGGCAAGGTGCGCTGGATCAAGCAATTGCAGCGCTATCGCAACGAGAAGAAGCGCAAGGGCCCCTATTTCTGGACCGGTCCGGTGCTGGCCGGTGGCCGGCTGTGGCTGGGCAATTCCGAAGGCCAGGTGATGTCCGCCAGCATCGAGGACGGCGAAACTACCCAGCTGGTCAAGCTTGGCGAGCCGGTTTCGCTGGCGCCGATCGTGGCCAACCAGGTGCTCTACGTGCTCGACGACGGCGGCAAGATCACTGCTTTCAAATAATTCCCCTCCCGCTTGCGGGAGGGGCTAGGGGAGGGCCTGTTATCGAACCTCACCTAACACGCCCTCCCCCGACCCCTCCCGCAAGCGGGAGGGGAGAGATGCAGCGTTACCCGGCCCTTAACCAATCCGGCCTATGGCGGCGGGCATGAATCCGCCGAACCCCCAGCCCGCGCCCCGGCCAGCGAGCGACGTTTCCGTCGCCGTGGGCCTGTGCGGACTGGCCGGGCTGTTCGCCTGGATCCTGATTTGCCGCAACTGGGCCAGTGTGGCCGACCTGTTCGGCATACCCGGCCCGCGCGCGCCGCTTGCCGGGCCCTATGCCGCGCTGGCGGCAGTGCTGTTTTCGGGCTTGCCGATGGTCGCCTGGTCGCTGCTGGTGGACAAGGTCCACCGCCGGAGTTCGACCGGCATAGACTGGTCGCGCCCGCGCCCGGTCGGCGATGTCATCGACATATCGATCACCAAGCTGGCGGGCCTGTGGGCAACCTGGGCGATCATCGCCGCGATCTATTGCGTGGCCCGCTGGTACTGGCGCGGG
>JAYRPK010000358.1:0-2393 GCA_041911195.1 Novosphingobium sp.
GGGCCAGAACCTGCGCATGGGCGACCACCCCATCGCCTGGACCCGCTGCGTCGGTCGGGGGCGCTCGTTCTATTCGGCCATCGGCCACCGGCCCGAAACCTATACAGAGCCGCATTATGCGGCGATGCTGGAAGCCGGGCTGGTCTGGGCGATGGACAGGAACGCCTGCCGCTGACGGACCGCCGCCCTGCGGCGGTGGCCGCTCGATTTGACAATGCCCGCCACTTCGCTTGAAGTGCCGCCAGACCCTGCCGCGAACCGGACGGGGCTGCGGCACTGGGAGATTGCGCGATGACAGGGCAGCCGAGAAGGTCGTTTCCGGCGATAAGCGAGGTCAACCGTCACTTCTGGTGCGGTGGCAGTGACGGCAGCCTGCACATACTGCGCTGCGGCGCATGCGGTCACTGGATTCATCCCTATGCCGCGCGGTGCCCGTCCTGCCGGTCTGCCGATATCGCACCCCAGCCGGTCTCGGGGCGCGGCAGGGTTGCGGGCTTTACGGTGAACCACCAGCAGTGGCAGCCCGATTTCGAAGTGCCTTACGTGGTCGCCATCGTCGAGCTCGACGAGCAGAGCGATATCAGGCTGATGACCAACATGCCGCGCACGCCGATCGGCGAGGTCCATGTCGGCATGCCGGTGAAGGTCTATTTCGAGCAGCACGGGGAGATTTTCTGCCCGCTGTTCGAAGCGGCTTGAGGGAGCGCGGCCATGACACGCTACGCAGAGAAGAACACCGCCATCACTGGCATCGGCCAGTCCGACATTCACCGCAAGCCCTCGGTGCTGCCGTTCGAACTGGCAGTGCGCGCATGCGAGCAGGCCATCGCCGATGCGGGGTTGCGTCCAGAGCAGATCGACGGGGCGGCCTGCTGGCCCAATGTGCCTGCGGGCGCCGTCACCGGGGTGGGGGCTGCCGGCATCGCCGATATTTCCAACAGCCTCGGCCTCAAACTCAACTGGTGGTCGGGTGCCGATCCGGCGGCCCAGCTTTCGCCGATCATGGAGGCCGTGGCGGCGATCGCGGCGGGTTATGCCACCCATGTGCTGTGCTGGCGGGCGCTGGGCGAACGCTCGGCGCCGAGCTACACCCTGTCGGGCAGCGGCGGCGGCTGGGTTCCCTCGGGCGGGATGGAATGGATGGTTCCCTACCAGGCGCCATCGGCGGCGATCTGGCTGGCCTGCCATGCCAGTACCCACATGACGCGCTATGGCATCACCCGCGAGCAACTGGGGGCGATTGCGATCAACCAGCGGCGCAATGCCAGGCTCAATCCCAAGGCGATCTATCGCGATCCGATCACCATGGACGATTACCTGTCCGCCCGCATGGTCACAACGCCGTTCAGCATCCTCGATTGCGACGTGCCCTGCAACGGCACTACTGCCTTCATCGTCTCGCGGCTGGATGCGGCGCGCGACCTGCCCAATCCGCCGATCGTGATCGAGGCCATCGGCGCGCGCTCGAACAGCAAGATGGGTTCATGGATCGGCCGGACAGACTATCCGCATCAGGCGATGCACGATGCAGCGAAAGCGATGTGGCAGCGCACCGATCTTACCACCAGGGACGTCGATTCCGCGCACATCTACGACGGCTTCAGTTGGCTGGTGCTGAGCTGGCTGGAGGCATTGGGCTTTTGCGCCGAGGGCGAGAGCGGCGCTTTCGTCGAGCATGGCACGCGCATCGCGCTGGCAGGCGAATTGCCGATGAATACCAATGGCGGGCAACTGTCCGAAGGGCGGATGCACGGACTTGGCCACTTGCACGAGGCCATGCTGCAACTGCGCGGCCTGGCCGGCGAACGCCAGCTCAAGAAGTCACTCAACGTCTCGCTCGTCGCCAACGGGGGAGGGGATGTAGCCGGCGCCCTGCTGCTGCGCCGCGACGTTTGAACCGGGCCCGGTAGACCGGCCGGCCTGGCTACTTCAGCGCGGCGTAACCCGCGCGTTGCCGGTCAGCGTCTTTCCCGGGTTGAGCACCACTCCCTGGCCTTCGCTCAGCCCGCCGAGCACCTCGGCGAATTCGTCGTTGATGTGGCCCAGCCTGACCGGGGTTTCCCGCGCCCGGCCACCTTCGATCGCGAAGACCCGCCAGCCGCCATCCTTGCCGCGAAACAGCGCTCCGATCGGCACGCGCAAGGCGTCGGGCTTGCTCCATTCGACGATCGTGGCATCGAGCTGATAGCCATGGCCGAGCCGCGCCGCCGCGGCCGGCTCGTCGAAACCGATCACGACATTGACCCGTTGCTCCTCGATGCCCAGCGCGGAAACCCTGAGCTTGCCGAAGGGCTCGACCTTTGTGACATGCCCGCTCAGCGGCGTGTCGCCGCCCCATTGGGTCATCAACACCTTGTCGCCCACCCGCACACGCACCGCATCGCGCGACAGCA
>JAYRPK010000359.1:0-10995 GCA_041911195.1 Novosphingobium sp.
CCGCGCGGGGAACCTCGGGCGAAAAGGCAGCGCGCATGAAACTTCTGGCCGGCAACAGCAACCCGCCGCTGGCGATGGCGATCTCGGCCTATCTCGGCCTGCCGCTGACCGATGCCAGCGTGCGCCGCTTCGCCGACGACGAGGTTTTCGTCGAAATCCACGAGAACGTGCGCGGCGAGGATGTCTTCGTCGTGCAGTCGACCTCGTTCCCGGCCAACGACAACCTGATGGAGCTGCTGATCTGCATCGATGCGCTGCGCCGGTCCTCGGCCAAGCGGATCACTGCGGTGATGCCCTATTTCGGCTATGCCCGGCAGGACCGGAAGCCCGGCCCGCGCACGCCGATTTCCGCCAAGCTGGTCGCCAACCTGATCACCGAGGCGGGAGCCAACCGCGTACTCGCGCTCGACCTGCATGCCGGGCAGATCCAGGGCTTCTTCGATATCCCCACCGACAATCTCTATGCCGCCCCGGTGATGGCCGAGGACATCCAGGCCCGTTATGCCGGCCAATCGCTGATGGTGGTCTCGCCCGACGTCGGCGGCGTGGTCCGCGCCCGGGCGCTGGCGCGCCGGCTCGACAACGCCCCGCTCGCCATCGTCGACAAGCGCCGCGAGCGCGCGGGCGAGAGCGAAGTGATGAACATCATCGGCGACGTGAAGGGCCGCACCTGCATCATGATCGACGACATCGTCGATTCGGGCGGTACCCTGTGCAACGCGGCCGAGGCGCTGATGGCGGCCGGCGCGGCCAGCGTTTCGGCCTATATCACCCATGGCGTGCTGTCCGGAAAGGCGGTCGAGCGGGTCAATGCCTCGGCGCTCAAGGAACTGGTGATCACCGACACCATCCTGCCGACCGAGGCGACCCAGGCTTCCGACCGCATCCGCATCCTCTCCATCGCCCCGCTGATCGGCGAGGCGATCCGCCGCATCGCCGACGAAAGCTCGGTCAGCTCGCTGTTCGATTGAGAGTCTTTGGCGAAATCCGCGAAAGAGCGGATTTCGGTTCGTTTGGCACCTAACGCTGCTCCCAGGGCTTGGGAGCGCCGGGCGCCAGCCGAGAGATCGCTTCCAGTCGCCGAGCCTGCCGCGATTCGAGCGCGAGCGTGAGGATCGGCTGCGGCGTTTCGACGAATTGCTTGGGCGTCATGCCGAAATATTCGACGAAGTCGCGGATCATGTGGCTCTGATCGTAATAGCGTAGTTCCAGCTCGTCCGCCTCCTCGCCATCGGCGACGCCGCGCAGGTGGCTGGCCATGTCGAGCACCCGGGCGCGGCGCAGCACCTGTTTGGGCGGCAAGCCGAAATCGCGGCGGACGATGCGTTCGAGGCGGCGCTGCTCGACGCCGATCTCGCGGGCGAAGAGGCCGACGTTGGCCGCCGGGTCGGTGAAGGCCAGTTCCTCGAAGCGGGCGGTAATCGGATCCGGACGCTTGCCCCCCGATTCGGAGATGATCCGCCGGCAGACCTGCTCAAGCATGGCCAGCCAATCTTCGGGCGATTCGCTCTGCCCGAGCATGGCGATCGTCGCTTCGCCCGGCAGGCCGAGTTCCTCGACAGGAACCAGCCGATCGAGAAAGTCGGCGGTCGAGAACCGCTTCAAGGCATGCCCGATGCCGGGGCGCATCGAAATGCCGATGCTGACGAAGCTGCCCTTCACCGAAACCGGCATGCGGCGAGTCTGCGGGCCGAAAAACAGCGCCGCCCGGCCCGATCGCATGTCGCCGTCCCTGGTCCTGGCGGTCCAATCGCCCTTGAGCTGGATGCGGATCAGGGAATTGTCGTTGAGCAGGCCGCACTCCAGCCGGTGATCGGCCGGGGCATCGACTATGGTTGCGTAAAGCCCTGAAATCCATGGGGCAATGTCGGGCGCAGGGGCGCGATTGTAGCCCATCGGCTGGCCATCGCGCGTCACCCCCTGAACGGGAGCTATCCGACTATCGATACCCGGCTTGCGCCGTTTCAACATGCCCCTAATCCGCCGTGCGACCCGGTTTTGCTTTCGAACCGGCATTAGGCCCGTGATTCGGCCTATTTGTCAATAATATAGCATATCAGCGTCCTGAAAACTTGTAGGAATTCGCCGCGCCGGGCACTTGACCGGCGCCATGTGCGGCGGGCACATCCGCCCGATGGACATGGACGCCGACATCGCACTCGCCCACCGCCTGGCAGACGCCGCCGCCGAGGCGGTCCGCCCCTGGTTCCGCGCCGGCGTGGCCAGCGAGCGCAAGGATGATGCAACCCCCGTCTCGCTGGCCGACCGCGCAGCCGAAGAAGCGATGCGCCGCGTGCTCAAGGCGGAGGCCCCCCGCGACAGCGTGATCGGCGAGGAAATGGGCGCGACCGCCGGCCAGTCCGGGCGCAGCTGGGTGCTCGATCCGATCGACGGGACGACCTCGTTTCTCGCCGGCCGGCCGATCTTCGGAACATTGATCGCGCTGGTGATCGAAGGCTGGCCGGTGCTCGGCCTGATCGACCAGCCGATCCTGAAAGAACGCTGGGTGGGAGCGACAGGACGGCCGACACTGTTCAACGGCCAGGCCGCCCGCACCCGGGCCTGCCCGCACCTTTCCGAGGCGACGCTGGCCACAACCGGGCCGCACTATTTCGACGACCACCAGGGCGCCCACTTCATGGCGCTGGCTTCCAAAACCGATCATCGCCGAATGATCATGGGTGGCGATTGCTACAATTATGCGCTGCTGGCTTCGGGCCATATCGACATCGTTTGCGAAGCCAACCTCAAGCTGCATGACTGGGCGGCCCTGGCGCCGGTGATCGAAGGCGCCGGCGGCATGCTGTGCGACTGGAACGGCCAGCCGCTGCACGCCGGATCGGACGGCCATGTGCTGGCCCTGGGCGATCCGGCGCGGCTCGACGATGCGGTCGAGGCGCTCGCCTGCGGGCATTGAGCGAGCGCATGCGGTTCTTCTTCTACGGGACGCTGGCCGCCGGCAGCGACAACCCGGTCGCGAAATGGCTGCACCCCTTGCTGCATCCGGGAGAGCCGGCGACCGCGCGGGGATGCCTCTATGCCATCCCCGACCACCACGGCTGGTACCCCGGCATGATTCCGGATCCGAACGGCGCGCCGGTTCACGGCTTCCTGCACGAAGCCAGCAGCCGATTCGGGCCAGACCACCTCGCCGCGCTCGACCGCTATGAAGAGTTCGATCCGCGCGCGCCTGACGATTCGGAATTCCTGCGCCTGGACATCGCCGTCTTCGCCGGCCCGCGGCGCCTTCGCGCCTCGGCCTATGTCTTGCGCAAGGCTCCGGACGAGAGTGCCATCGCGATTGCGGATGGCTGTTTTGCAGGCTTTGTCGGCGAGCGTGGCCTGCGTGCCTTCGGCGCCGCCCGGTCGCCGCTTGGTGGATGAAGCGCATGCCCAGCCCGGCCGGAAAAATCGCGATGGCTGCTTGATTTATCTCGCAATCCGGTGTTAATAACGGTTTGCTATTTTGCCGAACCATTTTTTGGTCAGGGGCACATTATGCGGAATTTGAAGGTCCTTGCCTTCGGACTGGCTGTGACTGGCGTCATCGTCGCGGCGACGGCACAGGCCGGCATCACGCGTTCTGCGGATGCCGAAGTGGCCGGTCGCGGGCAGGCCCAGGCCTGCAACGTCCAGGTTTCCCGTTCCGAGGCTCCCGGCGTATTCAACGTCACGCGTGAGACTCTGCAGGACGGCAGCTGCGTTTGCGTGGCACAGACCGGCCCGGCCCGCCAGGGCGGAACGGCCGAAGCGGCGCTTTCGGCGCTGCTCCAGTCGCACGAATGCTCCGCCGGCGCGGGCCTTGCCATGGCCGATGGCAGCAGGGTCGCGGTTGCCACGCACCGCGGCAGCGGTCTGGGCACCACCACCCTGATCCTCGCCTCGCTCGCGGGCGGGGGCCTGGCTGCCGGCTTCACCAAGGGTTGCAAGAGCCCGCCCTGTCTCTGATCGCGGCAATCGCAGCAAGACAAGACGGCCCGCCTTACGGCGGGCCTTTTTGTTTCGATTGCTGAGGACTCTTTCGCGAGGGAGCTTGATCTTGCGTCGCGGCGCGGCAAGATCGGTCGATGCCTCCCGCCCGCACCTTGCATCGCAATAACAGGCTTGCCGGCAGGATCGGCGTGCTGCCCGCCATTGCCGCCGCATACCTGGCAATGGCCATGATGCTTGGCGGTGGCGGCGCGGCTACCCCCATTGCCGAAATGATGCTGCAACTGGTGGCGGCGCTGGCCGCTGCCGCATGGCTGATCGCGGCGAGCCGGCAGGGCATGCCGGCAATGCCCGCGGACCGCACGATACTGGCGATCGCGGCAATGGTGGTGGCGCTGCCCTTGCTGCAACTCCTGCCCCTGCCACCGGCGATCTGGCAATGGCTGCCGGGGCGCGAGCAGGAAGTGGCGGCATTGCGGCTGGTCGGCGCCGATGCGAACTGGATGCCCTGGTCGATGACTCCGGCCAGAACCTTCGCGTCGCTGCTTGCCGCCCTGCCTGCCTTGCTGGCCATGGGCATGGTCGCTTCGCTCGATCTGGCGGGCCGGCGCCTGGCAATCGCGGCAATCGCCGCCGTGGCCCTGGCATCGCTGGTGCTGGGCGCGCTCCAGCTGGCCTCGGGCGAAAGCGGCGCATGGCGGCTCTACGGCAAGGAGAACATCGGTTATCTGACCGGCTTCCAGGGCAACCGCGACATTGAGGCCGACGTGCTGCTGATCGGGCTTGCCGCCCTGGCTGCGGTGCTGGCCGGGATGAGGAAGAGGATCGGGGAGCGGATGGCAGCCATCTGGCTGCTGGCGGGCGGCTCGCTGCTTGCGTTGGGCTGCCTGACTACCGGGTCGCGAGCGGGCAATGCCCTTCTGCCGGTCGCCTTGCTGGCCGCTGGCGCGATATGGCTGGGCCGGCGCCCCGGCCTCCGCGCCGTGCTGGCCGGTGGCGGCCTGATCGCCGCCGCTGCGGCGGGATTGTTTGTGCTGGCCCGGTTCAACGGCCGCGTCGCCAATGCCATCGGCCGGTTTTCGTTCACCAGCGACCCCCGCCAGGATATCTGGGCCGACACGATCTACGCGATTTCGCGCCATTGGCCGTTCGGCAGCGGCATGGGCAGTTTCAAGCCGATCTTCATTGCCGCTGAAAGGCTTGAATTCGTCGATCCGTTCTACCCCACGGCCGCCCATAACGACTATCTCGAACTGGCCCTTGAAGGCGGCATTTTCGGCCTGGGCCTGTTGCTGGCAATCGTCGTGCTGATCGCATGGAAAGTGGTCAAGTCATTGCGCGGAGCCGGCGAGGAGGCGCGCAGCCAGCTGTTTGTAGCGGTTAACACACTGATAATCGTTGCCTCGCATTCGGTCGTCGATTATCCGCTGCGGTCGATGGCGATTGCGTCCATTGCCGGTGCCGCGGTCGGCCTGTTGTCGGCCCTGCCGGCATGCCGCGAAACGGGGGAGTTGCCGGCGAAGTGACCATGCCGAAATCCTTGGCGCCGAAATCCTTGGCATCCGCAATCCTGACTGTTGCCTGCCTGATGCTGGCGGGCTGCGGCGGTTCGCGGAGCGTTGAATCGGCTTCAAGCGGCGATGCCTATGCGATTGCGCCCGCCGCCGATCCCAACGCCATGCGGCGCCCCTATGTGATCGGCCCGCGCGACGTGCTGAGCCTGGAGGTTTTCCAGGAACCCGAATTCAGCAGGGCGGATCTGCTGGTCGACAATGTCGGCAACATCCAGTTGCCGCTGATCGGCAAGGTGACCGCCGCCGGGCAGACCGCCGACGAGCTTGCCGCGGTCATCGCCGCCCGGTTGCGCACCCGCTACATTGTGAATCCGCAGGTGGTCGTTTCGGTGGCCAGGCCCGCCACCCGGTTCGTCACAGTCGAGGGCGACGTCAAGGAACCGGGCGTCTACGAGATCGACCAGAATTATACCCTGCTGGCGGCAATGGCCCGGGCCAAGAGCCCCGGGAAGACGGCCAAGCTGGACGAAGTGCTGATCTTCCGGACCGCCGACGGCCAGAAGATGGCCGCGCGCTTCAACCTGAAGGACATTCGCGCGGGCCGTGCACCCGATCCGCTTCTCGCTGGCGGCGACGTCATCGTCGTGGCCACTTCCGGCACCAAGGCAGCCTGGCAGGATGTGCTGCAGGCGATCCCGCTGCTCAACCTCTTCTACATAGTCCGGAATTGAGACCGCCGATGGCAAGCGCATTGAGTCCGTCCGGCCCAAAGGACCTCGATTTCGCCCAGTTCGAGGAAGGCGGTTATGGCGTACCGCCAGGCTATGGCGAAGCCAGGCTGTTCGATCTGCGCCAGATCTTCGCCATTCTGCGCGCCAATGCGCTGATCATCCTGGTCGTGCTGCTGGCGGCGATCGGTTACGGTGTCGTCTCGACCATGATGGAAACGCCGCGATATACCGCGACGGCGACCATGCAGATCAGCGATCAGAGCGATCGCGTGCTCGAAAAGGGCGACGATACCACCGCCGCGCAGGATACCTGGGATCCGGAGCGGTTCCTCCAGACCCAGCTCGATATCCTGAAAAGCCGCAGCCTGGCCGAGCGGGTCGAGCAAAGTCTCAAGCTGCGCAGTGACACCGCCTTCTTCAGCGGCATGGGCGCCGCGCCGCCGGGCCCCGGCATGCCGATGGCGGCCTCGCGAGACATGGCCGTCGGAATGCTCGCCAGCGGGGTGAGCACCGAGCTGCCGCGCAACTCACGCATCGTAGCGGTCAGTTTCGTCAGCAATTCGCCGGAGCAATCGGCGCGGATCGCCAATGCCTATGTCAAGGAGTTCATCGCCGCCAATTTGCAGCGCAAATACGACAGTTCCGCCTATGCCCGAAGCTTCATCGCCGACCAGCTCGCCGAAACCAAGCAACGGCTCGAGGCGTCCGAACAGGCGCTCAACGGCTATGCGCGGCAAGCCGATCTCCTTCGCACCTCGGTGACAGTCAGCAGGGACGGCGGAGCCGAAACCAGCAAGACCGTGACCGGCGCCAGCCTTGAGCAACTGAACCTGGCCGCCAACGAGGCGCGCGCCGCCCGCATCGCCGCCGAAGGCAAGTGGCGCGCCTTTTCGAACGGATCGCCGCTCGCCTCGCCCGAGGTCCTTTCCAACCCGACCATCCAGCAATTGCTGACCGACCGCGCGGCACTGCGCTCCAAGCTCGAACAGGAACGGGCGCGGCATCTCGACGGCCATCCCACGGTCATCCAGCTCAAGGCCCAGGCCGATGAAACCGACCGCCAGTTGAATGCCCTTGTCGGCACGGTGCGCTCTTCGCTGCGCGCCCAATACCAGGCTGCCGCCGCATCCGAACGCGACCTGTTCGGCCAGGTCGAACGGCTGAAGAACGAGTCGATGGCCGAAGGCGACCGATCGGTGCAGTACAATATCCTGGCCCGCGAAGTCAGCACCAACCGGACGCTCTACGATGGCCTGCTGCAGCGCTACAAGGAACTCAACGCGGCCGCCGGGATCAGCGTTTCCAACATATCGCTGATCGACAGCGCCACGCCTCCGGGCTCGCCTTCTTCGCCCAACCTCTGGGTCAATGTGATCAAGGCGCTGGTCTTGGGTATGGGCCTCGCCGCCATGATCGTGTTCCTGCGGCTGCAATTCGACGACGGCATCCGGGTTCCCGAGGACGTCGAGCAGAAATTGCAGCTATCGCTGCTGGGCGTCATTCCGATGGCCGACCAGGCGCCCGACGAGGCCCTGCTCGATCCCAAGTCGCCGATTTCCGAAGCCTACAATTCGCTGGGCGGATCGCTGCTCTATTCGACCAGCGAAGGCCTGCCGAAAGTGCTGCTGATCACCTCCGCGCAGTCGACCGAGGGCAAATCGACCACCAGCTTTGCCATCGCTTCGAATTTCGCGCGCCTGGCCAAGCGCGTCGTGCTGATCGATGTCGACCTGCGACGGCCTTCGCTGCACAAGCGGCTGGGCATGACCAACGAAAAGGGCATGACCAGCCTGCTGACCACATCCGATCCGGCCGAAACGGTGCTGGCCGCCACCAATCAGCCCGGCCTTTCGGTGATTACCTCCGGGCCGCTGCCGCCCAGCCCGACCGAGCTCATCGGCTCGGCGCGGATGCGGGCGCTGCTTGACGAGCTGGCCCAGAAATTCGACCTCGTGGTGGTCGACAGCCCTCCGGTCCTCGGCCTCGCCGATGCGCCGCTGATGTCGGCCCTTGCCGATGGCGTGGTCCTGGTCGTCGAGGCCGAACGCGGACGGCGCGGCACCCTGAAGACAGCCATTCGTCGCCTGCGCGCCATGCGGCCGGTCATTCTCGGAGCGGTGCTGACCAAGTTCGACGCCAGCAAGATGGCCAACCGCTATTCCGACTATTACGGCTACGATTATTATCAGTACGATAGTGACAATGCCGGCAAACGGCGCAGCTGGCGCCCCGCATGAACCGGGCCGTGGGCAAGCGGGCACGGCTCCCCCTTACCCTGGCCGCCATCGCGCTCTTCGCCGGTGCCGCCACTGTCAGCGGCCTCGATCGCGCCAGCGAAGTCCGTCCCGGCCTGGCGCCATGGGTGCCGCAGCCGTTTCGCGTCAATGCCGCCCGGGCGCTGGCCAAACAGCAGTTGACCGACAACCGGCCCGCCGTGGCCATCGTGGAGGCCCGCCGCAGCCTCGAGCGCGATCCCGCCGATGCCCGGTCGCTGGGCCTCTATGGCGCGGGCCTGCTGGTTTCGGGGCAGCTGGCGAGCGCCCGATCGGTCTTCACGGTTTCCGGCAAGATGGGTTGGCGCGAACCGCTGACGCAACTGTACTGGATGTCCATCGCCTTCAACGAACGCAATTTCCGTGTCGCCTCGCAGCGGCTGGACGCAATCCTGAGGCAGGCGCCCGACTACCCCGGCCATGAGCAGTTGCTGGCGGAATTCGAAGGCTATCCCGATGGCCGCGACCAGCTTGCCATGCGGCTGGCCGACAATCCGGCCTGGCGCGCGCCCTATTTTGCCCAAAGCTATGCCGTCTCGCCCAGTTCGCAGGTGCTGCGCGCCGATGTGGCGCGCCGGCTGGCGCAGGACCGGCGAGTGCGCGATTGCCCGCTGGTCGCGCCGCTGACTCTTTCGCTGGCCGCCGTGCGCGAATTCGCTTCGGCCCGCCTGGTCTGGCAGGAGCATTGCCGCCACCCGGACGATGGCGACTTGCTGGCCGATGGCGGATTTTCCCGCGCGAACCCGGTCAAGCCGGCCACCGCCTTCGACTGGTCGTGGAGCGACGACGGTGCGATCGGCATGATCCTGGGGCCGGTGCAGGGCTGGTCGGGCCAGGCGCTGACCATCGAAAGCACCTCGCCGCGCGAAACCGGCTTCGCCATCCAGACCCTGGTCCTGCCCGCCGGCACCTATGCCGCGACCTGGCGCGCGCGCGATGCATCGGGCGCGACCTCGGCCGATGTCGGTCTTTCGGTGACCTGTGACAGCGCCAAGCCGCAGAACTGGGAAAAGACCCTGCGCGATCCGCGCACCGGGCAATGGGAAGCGCGCTTTACCGTGCCCGCCGGCTGTCCGGCGCAGTGGCTAAGCCTGCGGATTGCTCCGGGCGTCAAGTCCGTCACGGTCGACGATATCGCTGTCATGCGCCGCTGAACGCGCATCGGAATTGCGCAGAGCCCGCCGTTTAATCAACTCTGCCGGATTACCCTGATAGATGCCGTCTGGTTCAGCATCGCGGAACAGCACACCGCGGGCGCTGAGCACTGCGCGGTTCCCCATTGTCACGCCCGGACCGACAAAGGCCTCCGACGCAATCCAGCAGTTCTCGCCGATCGTCACCGGTCGCATGATCGCCTGAAAATCGGGATCGTTCACATCGTGCGATGCCGAACAGATATGCGCGCGATAGGAGATAACGGTCTTTGCCCCGATCTTCATCGCGCCCGGATTGTAAATCCACACTCCCGGACCAAGCAGGACATGCGGACCGAGTTCGAGGTTTGACGGAAGCCAGACCTTGACACTGGCATGAACCCGCGCGCCCGGCGCTATGCGCGCGCCGAATGCGCGCAAGACGTATCTTCGCCAGAAGTGCAGTTGCGGCGGCGTCCACCTTGCAAGCAGCAACCAGACAATTGCCCATGCCGCCCGGGTTATGCGGTTGCCGAGGGAAAAGGTGGCTCCGCCTTCGAGCGGCTTGGTCTTGCTAGCATCGAGTACGCGCATTCAACTCTGCTTTCATCTTTCAGCCGCATCAAGCAATCGGCGATAAGTCTGCCCCCAGCGCGCGGTGACCGTGCTGGCGGAAAAAGGTCCCGATGCCAACCCTAGCGAGGCATCGGACATGGCCTGCCATTCGTCATCGCTCAGGCCAAGCGCGCGCTCCATTGCGGCGGCAATCCTATCGACCGTTACCCCGCTATCCAACGCCGCGCCCGCCGCATATGCGTCGGGAATATTGCATTCGCCCGACATGATGGCCGGCACGCCCGCGGCCCAGCCTTCGAGCGCGAACATCGGCAGCCCCTCGCACAGCGAGGGAAGGACCGTGAAACGTGCCGATTCGAGCAAGCGCTGCTTTGCCTCGCCAAACACCGGCCCGACGAATTCGGCCGAGGGCGAAGCATGATCGATTTCCGCGCGCAGGGCCTTGACTGCGGCATCATCTCCCCAGCCGGCAATGGTCAGTCGCGCATCTCCTTTTGGCGCGAGCATCGACCATGCCCTGACAAGCGACAGGAGATTCTTTTGAGGATGGATCCGGCCAATATAGAGAAGATGAGGGTCGCGCCTGGTTTGGCCATTGGGCATGGCCGTCGGACCCGCATTGGGAATGACCAGACTGTCATTGCGGCCACTCTCGCGGCGAACATCTTCGGCTTCGCGAGCAGTCAGCGCATGGAAAAAACTCGCCCGCCGCCAGCTGTCGCGCTCGTAGGCAATGCGCGCCGCGGCTTTCTTCAGTCGCCCTCGCTCGGTAATCCAGCTGCTCAGCATGCCGTGCGGTGAAATCACATAAGGCCGAGACGTCCGCTTCGCCCACACC